>NZ_JAAGPL010000114.1:0-28832 GCF_017104785.1 Burkholderia sp. Ac-20353
TCCTGCCGCGGCGCCGGGGGCCGTGCCGGCGGCGCTGGACGGCGAGCAGCGCGGCGAGCACGGCGGCGAGCATGGTTACAAGCACGGTTGCAAGCGGAACGGAGGCCGGCCATGAACGACACGCTGATCGCGATTGCGACGATCTTCGGCCAGCTGTCGCTGCTCGCGTTCGGTGGCGGCAACACGATCCTGCCCGAGATGCAGCGGCAGGTCGTCGACGTGCACCACTGGATGAGCGCGCACGAGTTCACCGCGCTGTTCGCGCTCGCGCAGGCAGCGCCCGGGCCGAACATGATGATCGTGTCGCTGGTCGGCTGGCACGTGGCCGGCTGGCCGGGCCTCTTCGTCGCGACGCTCGCGAAGTTCGGGCCGTCGTCGGTCGTCACCGTGCTCGCGCTGCACGCATGGGAGCGGTTTCGCGACCGTCCGTGGCGGCGCTATGTGCAGCAGGGGATGATGCCCGTCACCGCGGGCCTCGTCGTCGCGAGCGCGGTGCTGATCGCCGAGGCGTCGAATCGCACGGCCGTGCAGTGGGGCATCACCGCCGCGTGCGCGATGCTCGCGTACCGCACGCGCATCCATCCGCTGTGGCTGCTCGCGGGCGGCGCGCTGATCGGGCTGACGGGCGTCGGGCAGTGAATGCGCGGCGGGCCGGCTGTCGCGCAGCGCGGCAGGATCGGGTTGGTGGGGAGCGGGCCGGTATACTGCGGGGTTTGAATTCGAACCGCAGGACCTTGCACCATGTCGACGATTCCCGCCTGTCCGCAATGCGCGATGGAAAACACCTACCCCGATGGCGACAATTTTGTTTGCGCCGATTGCGGACACGAGTGGTCGAGTGCCGCCCCGCAAACGTCCGACGATGACGCGGCGCGCATCGTCAAGGACGCGAACGGCAACGTGCTCGCCGACGGCGACTCGGTCGTGCTGATCAAGGACCTGAAGCTGAAGGGCTCGTCGATCACGCTGAAGATGGGTACCAAGGTGAAGAGCATCCGCCTCGTCGGCGGCGATCACGAAGTCGACTGCAAGGTCGACGGGATGAGCGTGATGCTGAAGGCCTGCTACCTGAAGAAGAACTGACTGTCGCACCACCCGCCATGCACCGCCCGCCACGCGCGGCCGGGCGGCGCGCGCCGGGCCAGCGCGGCTCGGTGGTGAATCACGCCGCGCGGCAAACGGAGCATCGATGGATCTCGACGGCGCCAGCCGCAATCTCACGGTCGCCGCGCTGCTGACGCTGTCGGGCGGCTATCTCGACGCGTACACGTACGTCGGCCACGGCCATGTGTTCGCGAACACGATGACGGGCAACGTCGCGCTGCTCGGCATCAACCTGTCTGCCGGCGAGTGGGCCGCGGCGCTGCATCACGTGCCGCCGCTCGTCGGCTTCGTGATCGCGGTGTTCGTCGCACACCTGCTCGGGCTTGCCGCGCGGCGCGGCTGGATGCGGCATACCGCGTTCACGAGCCTGATCGTCGAGATCGCGTTTCTCGGCATCGCGGCGAGCGGCGTCGTCGGCGCGTCGAGCGCGTGGCTGATTCCCGGCATTTCGTTCGTCGCGACGCTCCAGACGCTGTCGTTCACCCACCTCGAGGAACTGTCGTACACGTCGGTGATGACGACCGGCAACCTGCGGCGTGCCACGCAGAAACTGTTCGTCGGGCTGATTCCGCGCTACGACGCCGGCGCGCTGCACGACTCGGCGCTGCTGGCGACGATCAGCTTCTGCTTTCTCGCCGGCGCGGTGGCGGGCGGCCTCGTGACGCGGCTCGTGCCGGAACTCGCGCTGTGGGGCGCGGTGCTGCTGCTTGCCGGCGCGTTCGCGGAGATCGTGCGGCGTGCATGGCGCCGCGCGGGCGTGGGCGCGGCCGGCTGAGCGCGGAACTCGCGCCGAACCCGCCGAACCCGCCGAACGCAGCGACCCGGCCCCCCCGAATCTCTCGATCTCCCCGTTCATTTCCCGCTCCGCGCGGTGGCCGATTCTTACAGGATCGACCGCCCGCTCATGGCGAAACCGCCGGGATTCGCCGCCCGGCACGCAAGCCCCGCGTGGCATAGCGTTGTGTGCTGGCGACAATCCGGCCGTTCCGGCGTGTTTCAATTTCTTTCAAGGGTCGGGCTGGTCTTATGATTCTCGCCACGTCGCGCGCGCCAAGAACGCGCGCGATCGTCACCCGGCTGCGCACGCGGCCGGCAATGAACGGAGACACCAACAAAAAGGAACGCTCATGAAGCAGACCACCAGACTCGCAGTACTCGCAGGGGGCGCCTTCCTGGCATTCGCCAGCCAATATGCCGCAGCACAAAGCTCGGTCACGCTCTGGGGCGTCGCCGACGTCAGCGTCCGCTACCTGACCAACGCGAACGCCAAGAACGACGGCCTGCTGTCGATGACCAACGGCGCGATCACCAACAGCCGCTTCGGCATCTACGGCACGGAAGACCTCGGCGGCGGCCTGAAGGGGCTGTTCAAGCTCGAGAGCGGCGTGAACCTGCAGAACGGCGCGTTCTCGGACAGCGGCCGCCTGTTCAACCGCGCGGCGTACGTCGGTCTGGCGAGCCAGTACGGCACCGTGACCCTCGGCCGCCAGAAGACGCCGCTGTTCGACCTGCTGTCGGACACCTACGATCCGCTGACGGTCGGTAACTACTTCGAAAACGCATGGCTGCCGGTCGCACTCGGCGGCGGGCTGTATGCGGACAACCAGATCAAGTACACGGGCACGTTCAGCGGCCTGACCGCGAGCGCGATGTACTCGACCGGCACGAACTACGAGTCGACCGGTGCGGGCGGTTTCTCCGGCCAGATCCCCGGCTCGCTCGGCAAGGGCAATGCGTGGGGCATCTCGCTGTCGTACGTGATGGGCCCGCTGAGCATCGCGGCTGGCGCACAGCAGAACAGCGACAACTCGGCGCGCAAGCAGACGATCTACCACGCGAACGTCGTCTACGCGTTCAGCAAGGCGAAGGTTTACGCGGGTTACCTGCGCTCGAAGGACGACACGGGCTTCGTCGACAGCCTGCTCGCGCAGCAGTCGATTCCGGTCGCGAAGGGCACCGGCCGCATCGACGACGGCCCGTACGCGGGCGTGAGCTGGCAGGTCAGCGCGCCGCTGACGCTGACGGGCGCGTTCTACTACGACCACATGCGCAACGCGATGACCACGAACGGCACGCTCTCGAGCGGCAACCGTTACGCGATCGTCGGCATCGCCGAGTACGCGCTCAGCAAGCGCACCGAAGTCTACGGCACCGTCGACTTCAACAAGACGAACGGCGCGGCCAACGTCGAGCTGCCGGGCCGCAGCAACCAGACCGGCATCGCGATCGGCCTGCGCAATATCTTCTGACGAACTGCGCACCGAACCGCATACGCCGGGCCGATGTCCGGCTGATGACGAAGAGGCCCTGCGGGGCCTCTTTTTTTACGTGCGCGCCGCCAGCCGCGCGGCGGCATCCGGGCTCATACGCGTGCACGGCTATCCAGCGTCCGCTCCATAGCCGGACACGTAATCCGTAAGCTATCCGTCGGCATTCCAGAACATATTTTTACAGTGCGCGCGACACCTTTCCGCTAATCTGCGTGCATCGTCCGGCGTGTGTCCGTGGGCACGCGCGCGCGTCGCTTCGGTGCGCGCGGCGGGCGTGGCCGGCAGGGTCCGTAATTTGTGTATCCGGTGATGACAAACGCTGTCCGCCGGTTTTTTTCGTGGGACGATGCGCCTCACGATTCACGTTAGAAGGGGATGACGATGGGTATCCTGAACACCGTTGGCGAAATCGCAGGCGCCGTGGCAGCCGTCGAGGCTGCAGAGAAAGTCGATCCGGATGCGGGTCTCCTGACCAAGGCGGCAGCGGCCGTCGCCGGCTTCAAGGGCGCGGAAGCGCTCGAAGGCATGCTCGAGAAGAAGGAAGAGAAGCCCGAAGAAGCCGCAGACGCATCGCAGGCCGATACGCAAGCCACCGACGGCAGCGACACGTCGCAGGCATGAGCATGGCGGCTGGCTCGGCCGCGGCCGCGCATTCCGCGCGGACGGGCGAGCCGGTGCCGCGCAGCCGGCAGGTCGGGCATGCGGTCGATCGGTGACGCATGGCACACCCGGCAGCTGGATTGACAGGCGAGAGGCAATGTCTCTCGCCGTTTTTTTTGCGCGCGCGCCGGGCGCCGCAAGAAAACCGGAAACTTGCTATCGTGCCGTCATCCGTTCTGTAGAACGACGATGAGGGCATGCGATGGAATTCGACTACGACCTGTTCGTGATCGGGGCCGGCTCGGGCGGCGTCAGGCTGGCCCGGATGTCGGCGTCATATGGCGCGCGCGTAGGCATTGCGGAAGAGGAGCAGATCGGCGGCACCTGCGTGCTGCGCGGCTGCATCCCGAAGAAGCTGCTCGTCTACGCATCGCATTACCCGCATGAAGTCGAGGACGCGCGCGGCTTCGGCTGGACCTTCGGCGCCGGCACACTCGACTGGCCCGCGCTGATCGCCGCGAAGGATCGCGAGATCAACCGGCTGAGCGGCATCTACATCAACCTGTTGCGCCAGTCCGGCGTCGAGATGCACGCGGGGCGCGCGACGCTCGTCGATGCGCATACGGTCGCGCTCGGCGAGCGCCGCATCACCGCGCGCCACATCGCGATCGCCACCGGCTCGCGGCCGTCGCTGCCGCCATTGCCGGGCATCGAGCACGCGATCACGTCACGTGAGGCGCTGTCGCTGCCAGCGCTGCCCGCCCGCATCGCGGTGGTCGGCGGCGGCTATATCGCGGTCGAGTTCGCGGGCATCTTCAACGGGCTCGGCAGCCAGGCCGACCTGTTCTATCGCGGCGAGCAGATCCTGCGCGGCTTCGACGACGACGTCCGCCATTTCCTCGCCGACGAAATGACGAAGCAGCGCGTGACGATCCATACCCGCGCATCGGTCGACGCGATCGAGCGCGCGGACGACGGCACGCTCGGCGTGCGGGTCGGCGGCACGCATCATGGGCCGTACGACGCGGTGCTCTATGCGACCGGGCGCGTGCCGAACGTCGACGGGCTCGGGCTCGAGCAGGCCGGTGTTACGCTCGATGCGCGCGGCGCGATCGCGGTCGATGCGTACTCGGCGACGTCGGTCGCGTCAATCCACGCGATCGGCGACGTGACGTCGCGCCCGCAGCTCACGCCGGTCGCGACGCGCGACGGCGGCCTGCTCGCGATGACGCTGTTCGGCGGGCAGCGTGCCGCGGCCGATCACGAGTGGGTGCCGTCGGCGGTGTTCAGCCAGCCGGAGGTCGCGACGGTCGGTCTCACCGAGGCGCGCGCATGGGACGTGCATCGCGACGTCGACATCTACCGCACGTCG
This sequence comes from Burkholderia sp. Ac-20353, assembly GCF_017104785.1. Classification (NCBI taxonomy): domain Bacteria; kingdom Pseudomonadati; phylum Pseudomonadota; class Betaproteobacteria; order Burkholderiales; family Burkholderiaceae; genus Burkholderia; species Burkholderia sp. Ac-20353. Next base: position 5,347 of record NZ_JAAGPL010000114.1, read on the forward strand.
TTCAAGGCGCTGCGCCACACGCTGTCCGGACGCGACGAGCGCACGCTGATGAAGCTCGTCGTCGCGCGCGACAGTCAGCGGGTCGTCGGCGCGCACATGGTCGGCCGCGACGCGGGCGAGATCATCCAGGGCATCGCGATCGCGATTCGCGCGGGCGCGACGAAGGCGCAGTTCGACGAGACGATCGGCATTCATCCGACCGCAGCCGAGGAGTTCGTGACGATGCGGCAGAAGGTGGCCGATTAACGGGATGCCCGATGCTCAATGCACCCCGAACGCGTCGAGCAGCCGATACCAGCTCATCGCGAGCACGAGCGCCGGCGTGCGCAGCAGCGCGCCGCCCGGGAAATCGCGATGCCTGATCTTGCCGAACAGGTCGAAGCGACTCGCCTGGCCATCGATCGCCTCGGCGATCAGCCTGCCCGCGAGCGCGGTCGTGTTCACGCCGTGTCCCGAGAAGCCCTGCGCGTAGTACATCGTCGGCGCGACGCGCCCGAAATGCGGCGCGCGGTTCATCGTGATGTCGACGAACCCGCCCCACGCATAGTCGATCTTCACGTCCGCGAGTTGCGGGAACGTCTTCAGCATGTCGCGCCGCATCGATTCCGCGAGATTGCGCGGCGGCAGCGTCGAATAGCTGACCTTGCCGCCCCAGAGGACGCGCGTGTCCGGTGCCGGGCGGAAATAGTCGAGCACGAAACGGCTGTCGCAGACCGCCGCGCGCGCGGGCATCAGCGCGGCGGCGCGCGCTTCGCCGAGCGGCTCGGTCGCGATCACGTAGGTGCCGACCGGCATGATCTTGCGCGACAGCGCCGGCGCGAGTGTGCCGAGATACGCGTTGCACGCGAGCACGACGAAGCGCGCACGCACGTGGCCCTGACTGGTTTCGACGAGATGGCCGGCGGGAATGTCGCGCACGCGCGTCACGCAACTGTTCTCGTGGATGCGCACGCCGGCTTCGCGAGCCGCGCGCGCGAGGCCGAGCGTGTAGTTGAGCGGATGCAGGTGGCCGCTGTCCGGGTCGTACAGGCCGCCGCGATAGCGCGACGACTGCACGAAGTCGCCGAGTGCTTCCGGCTCGACGAAATGCAGGCGGTCATAGCCGAAGCGCTTTGCGGCCTCGTCGCGCCAGCGCTTCAGCGCATCGGCGTCGCGCTCGGTATTGGCGGCGGTCAGGTAGCCGGGCACCAGCGCACAGTCGATGTCATGCTTCGCGATGCGTGACTTCACGAGCGACAGCGTCTCGAGCCCCATCTCCCAGATGCGCTTCACGTCGCCTTCGGGCATGAAGTGCGCGAACGTATCGATGTCGCACGCGAAGCCGCCGATCAACTGACCGCCGTTGCGGCCGCTCGCGGCCCATCCGACCCGCGACGCCTCGAGCACGGTCACCGAATAGCCGCGCTCGGCCAGGTTGAGCGCGGCCGACAGGCCGGTCAGGCCTGCGCCGATCACGCACACGTCGGCGTCGGTCGCGCCGGCGAGCGGCGGGTGGCGGGTCGTATCGTTGACGGTCGCCGCGTAGTACGACGCGGCATGCGGCTGGTTCGCGATTGTCTGCATGGTCAGGATTACGGAGGAAAATTTCTCAAAACAACTCGCGGACGCGGTGATACAGCATCCCGAGTTCGAGCGCGGGCTGGCGCCATGCGTCGCCGCCGGGGAAGCGGCGGTGGCGCAGGCGCGTGAACAGGTCGAACGCACGCGTGTCGCCGGCGATCGCGCCGGCGATCGTGCGGCCGGCGATGCCGGTGAGCGCGACGCCATGGCCGCTGAAGCCCTGGACGTAGAAGAAGTTCGGATCGAGCGTGCCGAAATCCGGCGCGCGGTTGCGCGTGACGTCGACGAAGCCGCCCCACGCGTAGTCGACGCGCACGTCGCCGAGCTGCGGGAACACGCCGACCATGCGGCGCCGGATCGTGTCGGCGAGCGCGGCGGGTGACGCGCCCGCGGAGTCCGCGCGGCCGCCGAACAGCATCCGGTGATCGGCGGACAGCCGGAAGTAATCGAGGAAGAAATTGTTGTCGCACACGGCTTCGCGCTGGGCGATCAGCGCGGTCGCGCGTGCGCTGCCGAGCGGCTCGGTCGCGATGATGTACGACGCGATCGGCGCGATGCGCGCGGCGGTCGCCGCGGGCAGCACGCCGCCCGGCCCTGCGTTGCAGCACGACACGACGAACCGGCAGCGGATCTCGCCGGACGGTGTGCGTACGACGGGCCGCGTGCCGCGCACGACGTCGAGCGCGGGCGTGTGCGCGAACAGCGCGACGCCGTCGCGGCGCGCGGCATCGGCGAGACCGAGGCAGTACTTGAGCGGATGCAGGTGGCCCGACAGCGGATCGTAGACGCCGGCAAGATAGCGGGTCGACGCAATGCGCGAGCGGATTGCGTCCGTATCGAGCCAGGTCAGCGACGGATGGCCCCAGCGCGACGTGGCCGCGTCCATCCACGCGTGAAGGTCATCGATGCGGCGCGGCTTCGTCGCGACGGTCAGGTAGCCGCGCGTGAAGTCGCAGTCGATCCCGTAGCGCGCGATGCGCTCGGCGATCAGCGCGACGCCGTCGAGCGACAGCGCCCATGCGGCGCGTGCACCGTGCGCGCCGAGCTGGCGCTCGATCTCCTCGTCTTTCGCGAAGCCGGTGATCGCCTGGCCGCCGTTGCGTCCCGATGCGCCCCAGCCGGGTCGATGCGCGTCGATCACCGCGACGGACAGCCCGCGCGCGCGGCAGTCGAGCGCGGTCGACAGGCCCGCGAAGCCGGCGCCGATCACGCAGACGTCGACATCGAGCGTGTCGTCGAGCACGGGGTCATCGACCGCGGCGCGCGTGGCGCTTGCTTCGTAGTACGAGTCGCGCGCGAGCGCGTCGGCGCGGCGGGTGAAAGACTGGCTCATGAAACCGACTCCGTCGATGCGGCGCGCGACGCGCCGCAATCCTGCCTGTAAAACGGCGCGGGACGCCGTGCGTGCCACACGGCGTCCCGCGCGGCCAGCGTCAGAACGAGTAGATGAACTGCGTCGCGAGCAGGTCGTTGGACTTGCCGTACGAGCCGTCGTTGCGCAGGAACACCTTGTTGTTCGCCCAGTCGTGCCGGTATTCGACCTTCACGGTGATCTGCTGGGTCGGATAGAACAGCAGGTCGAGCGCGACGTCCTGACGCACCGCGCCCTTGCACTCGAAGCCGAGCCCGCCGCCGGCCTTCGACATCGCGAGGCAGTCCGCATCGACGCCGAAGCCGTTGCTCGTGTCCATCCCGTTGCCGTTCAGCGAGATGCCGCCACCGCCGCCGCCGTTCTTGCTGTTCGCGAGCAGGTCGTAGCGCAGCGTCACGCCCATGCGGCCGACCACCGGCGCGTTGAACTTGCGGTGCGCGAGCAGCGACAGCCCGTACCACTGCGCGAGCCCGCCGTTGAACGCCGCGTGCTGCTGCTGGCCATAGTCGACCTCGGCGTTGTATTGCACGTCGGCAAGCGTGTAGGTCGCGTCGACTTCGCCGAAGAAGAATGTGCCGTACGCGCTCGGCGCGGCGCCGCCGGGGCCATAGGTGACGCCGATCTGCTGACCGGTCGTTGGATCCGTCACCGGCGCCGACGCCAGCGTCTGCCTGCCGATGTTGAACGAACCGCCGATGTCGAGCGCGCTCGACCACGTGTAGTCCGCGCGCGCGGTGAAGGTCGGCACCTTGTTGCTGGTCGAGATCGGATCGCCGAGCGCATTGGTGCCGGTCTGCGTGACCGACCCGTAAGTGCGGTACTGCTCGTTGCCGATGAAGAACTTCCACGCCCAGTTGCCCTTCGTGTAGTTCGCGCCGGCGCCGATGTAGCTGCCCGGATCCGAGAAATCGTACAGCAGCCCGTGCGTGAGCGTGAGCATCTGGTTCGACTGCTGCACTTCGTAGCCGCCGAAGCTCGGAATCAGGCCGGCGACGAACGTCGTCTCGGCCGTGATCGGCACGTTGACGACCGCCGTGTTCAGGATGTTGTTGCCGATGTTGCCGCGCGAGTTCTGCAGCAGCGTGATGCCGTTGCCGCGGTTCGGCATCAGCGTGATCTCCGCCGACGGCGCCATCGGGCCGACGCCGAAGGTCTTCTTGATGTCGAGGTACAGGTCGCCGAACGTGCTGTTGAAGTAGTTGTATGAGCTCTCGTGGTTCGCGAACAGGAACGACGACGAGCTCGCCGCGCGGTTGTACACGTAGGTCGGATCGATGTAGCCCGTGATCGACAGGCCCGCGATCGGCCCGGTGTTCGCGGCGTCGCTCAGCGAATCGACCTTCAGTTGCTGGTTCGCGATCTGCTGCTTCATTTCCGTCACGTCGTCGTTGCTCAGCACTGCTTGCGCTTTGCCGTAGTCGGGGGACGACTGGTCGACGGCGACCGCGGCCGTCTTGCCGCCCGCCGACGCGCCGGCTTGCGCGGTCGCGGCAGCGGCAGGCTTCGCGGCGAGCTGCGACTGCATCGCCTTCATCTGCTTCTGCAGCGCGGCGACCTGCGCCTGCAGTGCCTTGATCTGGGCGGAAGTGGAGTCGGCCAGCGCGATGCCGGGCAACGCGCCGGCGACCAGCAGGCAGATCAGTTTCTTCTTCATCGCGGATTCTCCTTGTCGTGTGCCTGTCAATGCGTTTTCAGATCGCGCGCCGCGTGACGCGGCGCGCTGTGGTTGTTATCGAATGAGGGAAATGGGAAGGCGTCACGCCGTCGCGAACGCCGCCTTCATGTCGGCCACGCGCCGGCGTTCGCGCGCGATCATCATCTGGTTCACGACGATCACGCCGATCGTCACCGCGCTGATGAACAGCGTCGCGAGTGCGTTCATCTCCGGATTCAGGCCCAGACGCACGCGCGAGAACACCACCAGCGGCAGCGTCGTCGAGCCGGGGCCGGACAGGAACGCCGACAGCACGAGATCGTCGATCGACAGCGTGAACGACAGCAGCCACCCCGACAGCAGCGCCTGCGAGATCAGCGGCAGCGTCACCACGAAGAACACCTTCAGCGGCGTCGCGCCGAGATCGAGCGCGGCCTCCTCGAGCGACTTGTTCATCTCCTTCACGCGCGACTGCACGATGATCGCGACGTACGACACGCACAGCATCACGTGCCCGATCCAGATCGTCACCATCCCGCGCCCCTTCGGCCAGCCGAACATCTGCTCCAGCGCCACGAACAGCAACAGCAGCGAGATCCCCTGGATCACCTCCGGAATTACCAGCGGCGCGTTGATCATCCCCGTGTACAGCGTGAAGCCCTTGAAGCGGCCGAAGCGCGCGAGCACGAAGCCCGCCCACGTGCCGATCACGACCGACGCGGTCGCGGTCAGCAGGCCGATCTTCAGCGACAGCCACGCGGCCGTCAGCAGCTCGTCGTCCTGCCACAGCGCCGCGTACCACTTCAGCGAGAAGCCCGACCAGACGGCCACGAGCTTCGACTCGTTGAACGAGTACACGACGAGGCTGATGATCGGGATGTACAGGAACAGGAACCCGAACGCGAGGACACCCGTCGACAGTGGTTTGCTCGGCTTGATCATTTGACGTCCTCCAGTTCCTTGACCTGGTAGTACTGGAACAGCGCCATCGGCACGAGCAGCAGCACCACCATCGCCACCGTCACCGCGGATGCCATCGGCCAGTCCATGTTGTTGAAGAACTCGTCCCACATCACGCGGCCGATCATCAGCGTGTCCGCGCCGCCGAGCAGCTCCGGAATCACGTACTCGCCGACCGCCGGGATGAACACCAGCAGGCTGCCGGCGATGATCCCGTTCTTCGACAGCGGCAGCGTGATCTGCGTGAACGCGACCCACGGCTTCGCGCCCAGGTCGTATGCGGCTTCGAGCAGCGTCAGGTCCATCTTCACGAGGTGCGCGTACAGCGGCATCACCATGAACGGCAGGTACGAATAGACCATCCCGATATAGACGCCCGCGTCGCTGTGATACAGGCGCAGCGGCGAATGAATGATGCCGAGCGCGATCAGCGCGTGGTTAAGCAGGCCGTCATCCTTCAGGATGCCGATCCATGCGTACACGCGGATCAGGAACGACGTCCAGAACGGCAGCATCACGGCCATCATCAGCACGTTGCGCGTGGCCGGTTCCGAGCGCGCGATGTAGTACGCCATCGGATAGCCGATCAACAGGCAGAAGAACGTCGACACCGCGGCCATCTTCAGCGAGCTGAGGTAGGTCGCGACATACAGGTCGTCCTGCAGCAGGAACGCGTAGTGGCCGAGCTGGATCGCGAAGTGCACGACGCCGTCCTTGATCTGCATCAGCGCCGTGTACGGCGGGATGCCCATCAGCTGGTCGGCGAAGCTGATCTTCAGCACCAGCACGAACGGCAGCGCGAAGAAGACGGTCAGCCATACGAACGGCACGCCGATCGCGATGCTGCGGCCGGACGGCAAAAAGCGCGACAGCGACGCGAAGCGGCTTGCGCGCGCGGGGGCCGCGGTCGCGGCCACGGCGCCGGTCGACACCGGCGCGGACGGAGTGGAGGCAGGGGTTCTCATCGGGTCGGCCTCATTGCGTCAGTACCACGCCGCTCGCCGGCGACCAGGACACGAACACGTCGTCGTTGTACGCAGGCGCACCGTCGTGCATCAGGTGCGAGCTGGACAGGTTCGACACGACCGTCTTGCCGCTCGGCAGGCGCACGTGGTACAGCGAGTAGCTGCCCATGTATGCGATGTCGGAGACGACACCGCGCGCCCAGTTGTGCTGCGAGCTCGGCTTGTCGCGTGACACGTGGATGCGTTCCGGGCGCACCGAGATGCCGACCGGCATCCCGAGCGGGCCCGTGACGCCATGGCTCACGTACATCCGCGTTTCGAGATCGTCGCTCTCGACGAAGATGTGATCCGGCTCGTCCTCGACCACGCGGCCTTCGAACAGGTTCGTCGAACCAATGAATTCGGCCGAGAAGCGGCTGTTCGGGAATTCGTACACTTCGCCCGGCGAGCCGATCTGCACGATCTTGCCTTCGCTCATCACCGCGAGGCGGCTCGCCATCGTCATCGCTTCTTCCTGGTCGTGCGTGACCATCACGCAGGTCACGTCGACCTTCTCGATGATGTTCACGAGCTCGAGCTGGGTCTTCTGGCGAATCTTCTTGTCGAGCGCGGACATCGGCTCGTCGAGCAGCAGCAGCTTCGGGCGCTTCACGAGCGAACGCGCGAGCGCGACGCGCTGCTGCTGGCCGCCGGAGAGCTGATGCGGCTTGCGCTTCGCATACTTGCTCATCTGCACGAGCGCGAGCGCATCGGCGACGCGCTCCTTGATCTCGTTCTTCGGCGTGCCTTCCTGCTTGAGGCCGAACGCGACGTTCGACTCGACCGACATGTGCGGGAACAGCGCGTACGACTGGAACATCATGTTCACCGGGCGGCGATACGGCGGCAGCGACGCGAGATCCTCGCCGTCGACGTAGATCTTGCCCGAGGTGGCCGTCTCGAGGCCGGCGAGCATGCGCAGCAACGTGGACTTGCCGCAGCCCGAGCTGCCGAGCAGCGCGAACAGCTCGTTCTTCGCGATCGTCAGGTTCACGTTGTCGACGGCGGTGCTGTCGCCGAATTTCTTCACGACGTTCTCGATGCGCACGAACGCATCGTTCTTCGAGCGGGCCGCAGCGGCCGGCTGCGCTTGGCGCGCGGCAGCGGAAGAGGGTATCGATTGCATGTGTTTCACCATTCGTTCATCACGGATTGCAGGCGTGAGCGTCCCCGCGCGAGGCGCAGGATGCGACTCGCGTGAACGGCTCGTGCCGGGTGGAGCGTGCGCGCGGCGCGCGCGGGCGGACGGTCGTCCGCGTGATTCATGCGAGCAGGGATCGAGCGATTCCTGCACCGCGTGCATGCATGGAGATCAGTGGCCGGTCTTCAATTGCGCCCACAGGCGGTTCTGCAGACGCAGGATGTCGGCCGGCATCGGCTTCATCAGCGTCATCTTCTTCAGCACCTCTTCGGACGGGTACACGGTCGGGTCCTGCGCGACTGCCGGCGTCACGAACGGGTGTGCGGCCTTGTTCGCGGTCGGATAGAACACCGTGTTGGTGATCGCCGCATTGACCTTCGGATCCTCGATGTAGTTGATCCACTTCAGCGCGGCTTCGGCGTGCGGCGCATCCTTCGGGATCACCATCACGTCGAACCACAGCAGGCCGCCTTCCTTCGGGTTCGCGAACTTGATGTCGTACGAGCGCTTCGCTTCCGACGAGCGGCGGTGCGCGATGCCGACGTCGCCCGACCAGCCGAGCGCGACGCAGACGTCGTTGTTCGCGAGATCGTTGATGTAGCCGGACGAGTTGAACTGGGTAATGTACGGGCGGACTTTCTTCAGGACGTCGAAGGCTGCCTGGTAGTCGGCGGGGTTCGTGCTGTTCGGGTTCTTGCCCATGTATTGCAGCGTCGCCGCGAACACGTCGACAGCCTGGTCGAGGAACGACACGCCGCAGCCCTTCAGCTTCGCCATGTTGGCCGGGTCGAACACGAGCGCCCAGCTGTCGAGCGGCGCGTTGTCGCCGAGCGCCTTCTTCACGGCCTGCACGTTGTAGCCGATGCCGTCCGTGCCGTATGCCCACGGTACGCCGTACTGGTTGCCCGGATCCGCATCCGAGATCATCTTCATCAGCAGCGGGTCGAGGTTCGTGAGGTTCGGCAGCTTCGACTTGTCGAGCTTCTGGTAGACGCCCGCCTGGATCTGCTTGGCCATGTAGTTCGACGTCGGCACGACGATGTCGTAGCCCGAGCTGCCCGCGAGCAGCTTCGCCTGCAGCGTGTCGTCGCTGTCGTAGTTGTCGTACTTCACGTGGATGCCGGTCTGCTTCTGGAAGTTCGGAATCGTGTCGGGCGCGATGTAGTCCGACCAGTTGTAGACGTTCAGTTCGTCGGCGGCTTGCACCGGCGGGCTGGCGACAGACGTGAACGCGGCCGCGGCGGCAAGGGCGGCGGCGGAGCAGGCTTGGCGAAGATGACGAGCACGCATGGTGGAGTTCCCTTGGGTTATATGGGCGGCGGCGCCCGCCGCCGCCCGTAAGCAAAGCCGTTACGAAAGGCCCAGTTGCTGGGCGGTCGCATCGACGGCTTTCTTCGCCTTCGACACGAGCTCGTCGATCTCCTGGCGCGAGATCACGAGCGGCGGCGACAGCAGCATCCGGTCGCCGGTGGCGCGCATGATCAGGTTGCCGTTGAAGCAGAAGTCGCGGCAGATCGTGCCGACGTCGCCGCCGTTCGCGAAGCGGCGGCGCTCGGCCGGCGCTTCGGCGAGCTGCAGGCTCGCGACGAGGCCGTGGCCGTGCACTTCGCCGACGATCGGATGACGCGCGAAGGTCTCGCGCATCAGCGCCTGGAAGTACGGGCCCGTATCGGTCTTGACCCGTTCGACGATGCCTTCGTCGCGCAGCAGCTTCAGGTTCGCGACCGCGACCGCCGCCGCGACCGGGTGGCCGGAATACGTGAGGCCGTGGTTGAAGTCGCCGTTGTCGATGATCGGCCGCGCGACGCGCTCGTGGATGCCGACCGCGCCCATCGGCACGTAACCGGACGTGAGGCCCTTCGCCATCGTGATCAGGTCCGGCTCGAAGCCGAAGTGCTGGTGTGCGAACCATTCGCCGGTGCGGCCGAAACCGCCGATCACTTCGTCCGCGACGAGCAGGATGTCGTACTTGCGGCAGATCCGCTGGATTTCCGGCCAGTACGTCGACGGCGGGAAGATCACGCCGCCCGCGCCCTGGAACGGCTCGCCGATGAACGCGGCGACGTTTTCCGCGCCGAGTTCGAGGATCTTCGCTTCGAGCTGCTGTGCGCGCGCGAGGCCGAACGCTTCCGGCGTTTCGCCGGCCGGTGCTTCGCCGAAGAAATACGGCTGGTCGATGTGCACGATGTTCTCGACCTTCGACGGCATCTGCTCGTGCATGTAGCCCATCCCGCCGAGCGTGCCGCCGGCGATCGTCGAGCCGTGGTAGCCATTCCTGCGCGAGATCACGTATTTCTTCTGCGGCTGGCCCTGAACGCGCCAGTACTGGTGCACGAGACGCAGCACGGTGTCGTTGCCTTCCGAGCCGCTGTTGCAATAGAAGAAGTGGTTGAAGCCCGGCGGCGTCACCTCGGCGAGCATCGCCGACAGCTCGATCACCGGCGGATGCGTGGTCTTGAAGAACGTGTTGTAGAACGGCAGCTCCTGCAGTTGCCGGTACGCGGCGTCGGCGAGCTCCTTGCGGCCATAGCCGACGTTCACGCACCACAGGCCGGCCATCCCGTCGATGATCTTGTTGCCGTCCGAGTCCCACAGGTAGACGCCGTCCGCCTTCACGATCACGCGGCTGCCCGCGCGGTTGAGCGCGCCCATGTCGGAGAACGGATGGATGTGGTGCGCGGCGTCGAGCGCGCGGTATTCGGCGGTCGTGCGCTGTTGCGTCGCGCGGGCCGCCGGCGCGGCGGGCTGGATCCAGGCTGATTCGGTGCGGTAGGTCATGTTTCCTCCGGATTGCGGTCGTGCACGCTTATACGTGCAGCAGAAGATGGCGGCGCTCCCACGAACTGATCACGCGGAAGAACGCTTCGTATTCGGTTTCCTTCAGCGCGAAATACGCCTTCAGGAACTTGTGGCCGAGAATCTCGCCGAGCGGCTCGCAGGCGGCCATCAGCGTCAGGCCTTCCTCGAGGTTGCGCGGCAGCTGGTACGGCAGGCTGTAGCCGTCGCTGACGAGCGGCTCGGTCGGCTCGAGGCGTTGCGTCATCCCGAGATAGCCGGCCGCGAGCGTCGCGGCGAGCGCGAGGTACGGGTTGCAGTCGACGCCCGGGATCCGGTTCTCGATGCGGCGTGCGGCCGGGCCCGAGTGCGGGATGCGGAAGCCGACCGTGCGGTTGTCGTAGCCCCACTGCACGTTGATCGGCGCGGCCATGAAGCGCGACAGCCGGCGGTACGAGTTGATGTACGGCGCGAAGATCGGCATCAGCGCCGGCGTGTACTTCTGCAGGCCCGCGAGGTAGTTGTAGAACATCGACGTCGCGCCGCCCGTCTCCTTCGACGTGAACAGGTTCTGGCCCGTTTCCTCGTCGACGATGCTCTGGTGCACGTGCATCGCGGAACCTGGCTCGTCTTCCATCGGCTTCGCCATGAACGTCGCGTACATGTTGTGGCGCAGCGCCGCTTCGCGCACCGTGCGCTTGAACAGGAACACCTGGTCCGCGAGCGACAGTGCGTCGCCGTGCATGAAGTTGATCTCCATCTGCGCGGCGCCAACCTCGTGGATCAGCGTGTCGATGTCGAGGTTCTGCGATTCGCAGTACTCGTAGATGTCCTCGAACAGCGGGTCGAACTCGTTGACGGCCTCGATCGAATACGACTGGCGGCCCGTTTCGGGGCGGCCCGTGCGGCCGACGGGCGGACGCAGCGGCAGGTCCGGGTCCTTGTTCATGTCGACCAGGTAGAACTCGAGCTCGGGCGCGACGACCGGCTTCCAGCCTTTCGCCTTGTACAGCTCGAGCACGCGGCGCAGCACGTAGCGCGGCGAGATCTCGACCGGGGAGCCGTCGAAATGCACGCAGTCGTGGATCACCTGCGCGGTCGGGTCGACCGCCCACGGGATCAGGCGGATCGTCGACGTGTCGGGCACGCACACCATGTCGGGATCGGTGACGCCGGTGAGCGACCCGTCTTCCGGATATTCGCCGGTGACGGTCTGCACCATCACGGCCTGCGGCAGGCGCATCGATTCGCCGGACGTGAACTTGTTGCGCGGCGTGATCTTGCCGCGCGCGATGCCGGCCATGTCGGGAATGATCGCTTCGATCTCGGTGATCCGGTGCTGCTTCAGAAAGTCTTCGATGTCTTGCATGTCTGTTCTCGTTGTTGGTTCGGCGCTCATGCGAGCGTGGCGGACGCGGCGCGCGTGCGGGCGGTGCGGGCTGTGCGGCGGGCGCGGCAGGCCGCGCCGAAGGCGCGGAACATCGCGCTCGACAGCGCGTCGTGCGCGTGACGCCATTCCGGATGCCATTGCACGGCGAGCGCGAATGCCGGCGCGTCGATCACGCTCACGGCCTCGATCAGTCCATCGGGCGCGGTTGCCTCGACCGCGAGCCCCGCGCCGAGTCGCGCGATGCCTTGCTTGTGCAGCGAATTCACCTGCACTTCGTCGCGGCCGTCGGCGAGCCGATGCAGCAGGCCGCCTGCCGTCAGGCGCACGGGATGCGCGGGCCCGTATTGCGACTCGAGCGGCGCGTCGTCGTCCTCGCGGTGATCGGCGAGGCCGGCTACTTCGTGCACGCGCTGGTGCAGCGTGCCGCCGTATGCGACGTTCAGCTCCTGGAAGCCGCGGCAGACCGCGAGCACCGGCACGCCGGCGGCGATCGCCGCGCGCAGCAGCGGCAGTGTCGTCGCGTCGCGCGCGGCGTCGTGCTTCGTGCCGGGCGCGCTCGGTTCGCCGCCGTACAGGTGCGGCTCGACGTTCGAATAGCTGCCGGTAAACAACAGGCCGTCGACCGCGTCGACGATGTCGTCCGCCGACTGCCGTTCGCCGAGCGCGGGCAGCACCATCGCGAGCGCGTGCGCGCCGTCGACGATGGCTGCGACGTACTTGTCGCCGACGGTGTGCGACGCGTGCGCGCCGATTTGCGTGTAGTCGGCGGTGAGGCCGACGAGAGGTTTCCTTTCCATGGCGTCAATCAGGTTGCCTAAACAAGCCGTGAAGCGTTGCTGCCGATGCGAGCCGAATATGGCTTGCGCCGAAAAGCAGGCGCGACATGGCCCCGCAGCCGTGCGCAATGCGCAAGGCCGCTGACAAATGAGCGCAGCGGGAATCCGTGGGCGACCCGCGCTGCGCGCGACGATCAGGCGGCGTCCATTTCGTGGTGCGGCGCAGCGCGCGGCAATGCACGCGCGAGCGCGATCCGTCACCGGTCACCAGTCAAACGGTGGGCGGCAGACGTGATGCGGGCGAAACGGACGACGGAAAGAGAAGAGAGGCGCTACGGCAGCAGCGACGCCACTTCGTCGGTATGGATCGCGACGAACGCGCGCGCGGAGACGGCGTTGTGACGTCGAACGGAACGACGGGACAGGATGGTGTAGATCGACAGATGCAGGCGAGGACTATGCCAGCCGCAACTGCCGTCGGAAGGCGGGGCAGCGCTGCGCGAACTTCGCGCATCGCCTCGATCCCACCTCACCAGAGGGCCACGGACTCTCACGATTACACTCGACTGGTTTGTTGAAAGTATTGAACACCTGATTGCTCGAACACCGGGGGCGTTTAAATAATCGAGGCGTCGGTCGCGCGTCATTCACATCGATGAGCGTCGATTTTTGCGTTGCAATAACGCGATTCGCTGCTCATGACGGCCAGATGACGCTGACCTGAGAGCCAGCATATACGAGCCAAAAACGGCGTCAAATGTTTTTTTACGGTCCTGCATCAGGGCTTTCCCGAAGCACTGCGAATAAAAGATGCGTAAATGGAATGATGCGTGGGGTGTTGATTATTTCGAACGCCTTTCAGGGTTTTCCCCGTCAATACGCGGCATAAAGTGATTAGAATATTCAACGGCCGTACCACGCGTCGTTTCACTTTTTCACCGCACCTATCGTGTCCGAAACCGAATCGATGTCCACCGAAGTCGCCGAGCGTCTGCGCTTCGTGCGCAACAAGCATGGCCTGTCGCAACGCGAACTCGCGAAGCGGGCCGGCGTGACCAACGGCACGATTTCCCTGATCGAACAAGGGCGCGTCAGCCCGTCGGTCGGCTCGTTGAAGAAGCTGCTCGAATGCATACCGATGAGCCTCGCGGAATTCTTCACATTTGAGCTCGTCGAATCGCGCACGGTCGTGTCGCGCCGTGACGAGATGCCGAACCTCGGCAACGATACGCTCGCGTTTCATCTGGTCGGTGCGGGCGTGAAGGACCGCAACATGTGCATCATGCGCGAGGTCTACCAGCCGCAGGCCGACACGGGCCCCGAGATGCTCGTGCATGCGGGGCACGAGGGCGGCGTCGTCGTGTCGGGGCAGCTCGAACTCACCGTCGACGGCGCGACCTGGCTGCTTGACCCCGGAGACGGCTACTACTTCGAAAGCCGTTTGCCGCATCGTTTTCGCAATCCCAGCGCGGAGCAGATCTGCGAGGTCGTCTCGGCCAACTCGCCGCCGACCTTCTGACCTTCTGACCGCGCATCACCGCATTCGCCGCCGGCCATGTCGTGGGCGCATCGCTTCGGATGGCGAATGACTCAACACTGAGGCATCCTGATGAACAAGTTGACTTTGGCTTTGACTTTGGCTGATTGGCAGGACAAGGCAGCGTCGCTCGAGATCGAAGGGCGCGCATTCATCGATGGCGCATTGCGCGACGCGCACGCCGGCAAGACGTTCGACTGCGTGAGCCCGATCGACGGCCGCGTGCTCGCGAAGGTCGCCGATTGCGGCGAGGCGGATGTCGACGCGGCCGTCGCGGCCGCGCGCCGCGCCTTCGATGCACAGGTGTGGGCGGGCCTGAACCCGCGCGCACGCAAGGCAGTGCTGCTGCGCTGGGCCGCGCTGATGCGCGCGCATCTCGACGAGCTGGCGCTGCTCGAGACGCTCGACGCGGGCAAGCCGATCGGCGACACGACGACGGTCGACGTGCCGGGCGCCGCCTACTGCGTCGAATGGTTCGCCGAAGCGATCGACAAGGTCGGCGGCGAAGTCGTGCCGGCCGACCATCATCTGGTCGGGCTCGTCACGCGCGAGGCGATCGGCGTGGTCGCGGCGGTCGTGCCGTGGAACTTCCCGATCCTGATGGCCGCGTGGAAGTTCGGTCCGGCGCTCGCGGCCGGCAACAGCGTGGTGCTGAAGCCGTCGGAGAAATCGCCGCTCACCGCAATCCGCGTCGCGCAGCTCGCGCACGAAGCCGGCATTCCGGCCGGCGTGTTCAACGTCGTGCCGGGCGCGGGCGAGCCCGGCAAGCTGCTCGCACTGCATCGCGACGTCGACTGCGTCGCGTTCACGGGCTCGACCGCGGTCGGCAAGCTGATCATGCAGTACGCCGCGCAATCGAACCTGAAGCGCGTGTGGCTCGAACTCGGCGGCAAGTCGCCGAACATCGTGCTGCCCGATTGTCCGGATCTCGACCGCGCGGCGCAGGCCGCGGCCGGCGCGATCTTCTACAACATGGGCGAGATGTGCACCGCGGGCTCGCGCCTGCTCGTGCATCGCGACATCAAGGACGTGTTCATCGAGAAGCTGGTCGCGGCCGCGCGCGCGTACGTGCCCGGCAATCCGCTCGACCCGTCGGTGTCGATGGGCGCGATCGTCGACGGCATCCAGCTCGAGCGCGTGCTCGGCTACATCGAAGCGGGGCGCAGCGAGGGCAAGCTCGTGACGGGCGGTGCGCGCGTGAAGGAGGAGACGGGCGGCTTCTACGTCGAGCCGACCGTGTTCGAGGTGAAGCCCGACGCGAAGATCGCGCGCGAGGAGATTTTCGGGCCGGTGCTGTCGGTGATCGTGTTCGACGATGTCGACGAGGCCGTGCGCATCGCGAACGACTCCGAGTACGGGCTCGCGGCCGCGGTGTGGACGTCGAACCTGACGACCGCGCACGAGGTGTCGCGCCGTCTGCGCGCGGGCACCGTGTGGGTGAACTGCTACGACGAGGGTGGCGACATGAACTTCCCGTTCGGCGGCTACAAGCAGTCGGGCAACGGCCGCGACAAGTCGCTGCATGCGCTCGAGAAATACACGGAGCTGAAGTCGACGCTCGTGCGGCTGCGCTGAGCTTGCGTGTGCGCGTGCGCGCCGCGGCGGCATGCGGTGTGCACGCGGCCGGCTGCCGTGCGGCAGCCGGCGGTGCGTGGGTGGTGTGTCGGCGGGTATGCCGGCGAATGCGCCGGTGATGTGCCGGCGGAAGCGCCAGTCGCGCGCCAGCGGCGTGTTACGCGGCGCGCAGCGCGGGATGGAAGCCCGCGGCCTCGATGATCGACTGCACGTGTGCCGCGGACTGCGTCGATTCGACTTTCACCGTCTTGGCCGCGACGTCGATGTCGAGCCTGGCATCGGGATCGGCCGCCGTCACCGCACGGGTGATCGCGTTCGCGCAGCCGCCGCAGGTCATGTCCTGTACTTCGAATTCCATCATTGCCTCCCGGGTTGAAGAATGTGCACAGCATGAAGCTTGCCACGGTTGGAAGGTCAAGCGCGTGCGCACATGCAGCGTATCGTGCGTCGCATCCACATCGCGACAGGCATTCGTAAGAATGTAATCGGATGATTTAAAAATCCGCTGGAACGTCAGTCGGTACTTAGCCTGATTGACCGTTTCCTGATGCCGAATGGTTCCGTGAAATACATTTGTAAACAATCACTTGCGCGAATCTTTGAGCAGCGATCTCCATTTGACGAGCAAGGGTATCCGATGTGAAAATGCGAATCGATCTTAATATCAATCTCTATCAATATTTCATTCCCTGTCAAACATGAACCGTATCGCTTTCGGCTTTGCTGTGGCCCTGCTGGGCGCGTCGGCCACTTCCGCGTGGGCCGCCGATGACGTCTACAACCTGACGCTGAAGGACCACAAGTTTTCGCCTGAAGGCGTGACGATTCCGGCCGGCAAGAAGGTGAAGTTCGTCGTGAAGAACCTCGACGCGACGCCGGCCGAGTTCGAGAGCGACGACTTCAAGGCCGAGAAGGTGATTCCGGCCGGCAAGGAAGCGGAAATCATGATCGGGCCGCTGAAGGCCGGCACCTACGAGTTCCACGACGAGTACCACGAGGCTCAGTCGAAGACGCATCTCACCGTCAAGTAAGCGCACCTGCCATGTTGTCCACTGCCCTGATCGTTTTTCGTGAAGTGCTCGAGGCCGCGCTGGTGGTCTCGATCGTGATGGCCGCCACGAAGGGCGTGCCGCGGCGCGGCTGGTGGGTCGGCAGCGGGCTCGTCGGCGGCATCGTCGGCGCGGGCCTGATCGCGGCGTTCGCCGACGTGATCTCGCAATGGGCGTCGGGGATGGGCCAGGAGGTGTTCAACGCGGGCGTGATGTTCGTTGCGACGCTGATGCTCGCGTGGCACAGCATCTGGATGAGCAAGCATGGCCGCGAGATGGCGCTGCACATGACCGAGGTCGGCCGGGCCGTCGCGGCCGGCAGCAAGCCGCTGACCGGGCTCGCGATCGTCGTCGGCGTCGCGGTGCTGCGCGAAGGCTCGGAGGCCGTGCTGTTCCTGTACGGCATCGCGGCCGGCGATCCGGGGCAGACGCCGCAGATGATCGCCGGCGGGCTGCTCGGCGTGCTGGGCGGCGCCGGGCTCGGCTATGCGATGTATGCGGGCCTGCTGCGGATTCCGCTGAAGCGCCTGTTCTCCGTCACCAACGGGCTGATCGTGCTGCTCGCGGCCGGGATGGCGAGCCAGTGCGTCGGCTTCCTGCTGGCGGCCGATCTCGTGCCGTCGTGGGGCGACGCGGTGTGGGACACGTCGTGGCTGCTCAAGGACACGAGCATCGTCGGCAAGGCATTGCATACGCTGATCGGCTATACCGCGCGTCCGGCGGGCATCCAGATCGCCGCGTATCTCGGCACGCTGGTGGCGATCGTCGTGCTGGCGCGGCTCGTCGGCCGGCCGCAGCGCGCGGTGCAGCCGCCGCGGCAAGCCGTCTGATTCAACGCGAGAGCGTGAATGCGACAAGGGGCGTCCGAGGACGCCCCTTGTTTCATTATTGAAGGCCGCGATCGGCCATGCCGGCGCGCAAACGCTCAGCGATGGTTGTCGATCCACGCGCGGGCCCATTCGAGCCCGGCGACGCGTGCGGCATCCTCGGTGTCGAACACGCCCAGCACGCCCGACGCCTCGACGAGCTTGTTGTTCTGCGTGATCGTTCCGCTTGCCGCGAAGCGCTCCGGTTGCAGGATCTCGTCCTGCTGAAGGATCGCGTGGCCCCAGATCTGGTAGCCGTGGTAGGTTTCCGCTTCCATTATCGTGCCACCCTCGCCGGCCCGTTGCGCGTGCCGACCCGCAGCACGTTCCCGTCCGGCGTGTATTGCCGCGGAATGTCGTTGTACGCGAGGCCATGCGGCGTGTCCTGCGCGTCGGGCTGCATCACCGTCAGCCGGCCGGGTGCCGGCTGGGCGACGGGGCGCGCAGCCGGTGCGGCGTCAGGCGCCGGTGTGTGATGCGCGCCCGTCTTCAGGGTCTTCAGCGTCTGCGCGGTTTGCACGACATGGCGCTTGTGGAGTTTCGCGGCTGCCTTCGGCTGCACGACGGCATGCTTCGCCGGTGCGGCCGCGTGTGGCTCGGCGGGACGGGCCGCCGCCGGCGGCCGGGGCGCCGACGCGTGGGCGTTCGGCGTACGGGCTTCCGGCGGATTCCAGACCTCGACGTAATGCTCGGCGGCCCAGCCCGACGACGCGAATGTGAGCACCAGCAACCCGCATCCAATCAGTCTCACCATACTATCTCCGTCTGTCTCGTCGGCGCTGCAACAGGCTTGCGACGCCGCTTATTCCACCGTTACCGACTTTGCCAGATTACGCGGCTTGTCGACGTCGGTGCCGCGCGCGCACGCGGTGTGGTACGCGAGCAGCTGCAGCGGCACGACGTGCAGGATCGGCGACAGCTGGCCATAGTGTTCCGGCATCCGGATCACGTGCAGGCCTTCGTCGTTGACGATATGCGTGTCGGCGTCCGCGAACACGTACAGCTCGCCGCCGCGCGCGCGCACTTCCTGCATGTTCGACTTCAGCTTCTCGAGCAACGCGTCGTTCGGCGCGACCGTGACGACCGGCATCGCTTCCGTGACGAGCGCGAGCGGGCCGTGCTTCAGTTCGCCGGCCGGGTAGGCCTCGGCGTGGATGTACGAGATTTCCTTCAGCTTCAGCGCGCCTTCGAGCGCGATCGGATAGTGCAGCCCGCGGCCGAGGAACAGCGCGTTTTCCTTGCGCGCGAATTCTTCCGACCACGCGATGATCTGCGGCTCGAGCGCGAGCACGCTGTTCAGCGCGGCCGGCAGGTGGCGCAGCTGCTTCAGGAATTCCGCTTCGAGTGCGGCGTCGACGTGCCCGCGCAGCTTGCCGAGCGTCGCGGCCAGCACGAACAGCGCGACGAGCTGCGTCGTGAACGCCTTCGTCGACGCGACGCCGATCTCGGTGCCCGCGTGCGTGAGGAACTGCATCTCGGTGAGGCGCACCATCGCGCTCGTCGCGACGTTGCACACTGCGAGCGTGTGCGTGTGGCCGAGCGACTGCGCGTGCTTGAGCGCGGCGAGCGTGTCGGCGGTTTCGCCCGACTGCGAGATCACCAGCACGAGCTGGCGCGGGTTCGGCACCGATTCGCGATAGCGGTATTCGCTCGCGATCTCGACCTGGGTCGGGATCTTCGCGATCGATTCGAGCCAGTACTTCGCGGTGAGGCCCGAGTAGTAGCTGGTGCCGCACGCGAGGATCAGCAGGCTGTCGATGTCCGCAAACGCGGCGGGCGCCGCGTCGCCGAACAGCGTCGCGTCGAATGCGTCGGCCTGCGGGACCGTGTCGCTGATCGCGCGCGGCTGCTCGAAGATTTCCTTCTGCATGAAGTGGCGATACGGCCCAAGCTCGACCGCGCCACCGTAGGCGCTGACGACGCGCACTTCACGCTGCGCGAGCGCGCCATGACGGTCGACGATCTTCACGCCTTCGCGCGACAGTTCGCAGACGTCGCCTTCCTCGAGGAACGTGAAGTGGTCGGTGCTGCCCGCGAGCGCGAGCGCATCGGACGCGAGGAAGTTCTCGCCGTTGCCGTAGCCGACGACGAGCGGCGAGCCCTGGCGTGCGCCGACCACCGTGTGCGGCTGGTCCTTGTGGATCACCGCGATCGCATAGGCGCCGTGCAGCTGCTGCACCGCTTCGCGCACCGCGGCGAACAGGTCGCCGCGATACAGGCTGTGCACGAGGTGCGCGATCACTTCGGTGTCGGTCTGCGATACGAAGTCGTAGCCCTTCGCGCGCAGCGCATCGCGCAGCGACTCGAAGTTCTCGATGATGCCGTTGTGGACGAGCGCGAGCGCGTCCGACGAGAAGATCGGGTGGGCGTTGTGCGTGACCGGCGCGCCGTGCGTCGCCCAGCGCGTGTGCGCGATGCCCGTGGTGCCTTCGAGATGCGTGTCGCGAACCTGCTCGTCAAGGTCCGAGACGCGCGCGACGCTGCGCGCGCGCTTCGGTGCATTCGGTTCGAGCACGGCGACACCGCACGAATCGTAGCCACGGTATTCAAGGCGCCGCAAACCTTCGATCAGCACCGGAACGATATTACGCTGCGCAACTGCGCCGACAATGCCGCACATGGAAATCTACCCTCTATGTCAAAGCGGGCGCCATGCCGGCGCCCGCGAGAAGTTCAGCTTTTCTTCTTGACCGGTCGGACGTAGCCGCTTTTCGCGGTCTGCGTTTTCTCGTTCAATGCGAGAAGGCCGTCGGCGACGTCCTTCCAGATCGTCGTGCCCGCCGCGATCGTCACGCCGCGGCCGACATGCACCGGCGCGACGAATTGTGTGTCCGATCCGACGAACACGTCGTCTTCGATGACGGTGCGGAACTTGTTCGCGCCGTCGTAGTTGCAGGTGATCGTGCCCGCACCGATGTTCACGCGCGCGCCGATGTCGGCGTCGCCGATGTACGTGAGGTGGTTCGCCTTCGAGCCGTGCCCGATTACCGCGTTCTTCACCTCGACGAAGTTGCCGACATGCGCTTCGTCCGCGAGCTGCGCACCCGGGCGCAGCCGCGCGTACGGGCCGATCACCGTGTGCGCGCCGAGTTCGGCGCCGTCGATATGGGTGAACGCGTCGATGCGCGTGCCCGTGCCGATCGACGCATTGCGGATCACGCAGTTCGGGCCGACCGTCACGTTGTCGGCGAGCGTCACGTTGCCTTCGAACACGCAATTGACGTCGATCGACACGTCGCGGCCGCAGCGCAGCGTGCCGCGCACGTCGAGCCGCGCCGGATCGGCGAGCGTCACGCCGTCGACGAGCAGTGCGTCGGCGAGGGTGCGCTGGTGCACGCGCTCGAGCTCCGCGAGCTGCGCCTTGCTGTTCACGCCGAGCGTTTCCCATTCGGCGTCGGGCTGCGCGGTGACGACTTCGAAGCCGGCCTCGATCGCGAGTTCGACCACGTCGGTCAGGTAGTACTCGCCCTGCGCGTTCTCGTTCTTCAGCGCGCCGAGCCACATCGACAACTGGGCCGTCGGCGTGACGATGATGCCGGTGTTGATCTCGTTGATCTTCTGCTGTTCCGGCGACGCGTCCTTCTGCTCGACGATGCGCGTGACGAAGCCGGCGGCGTCGCGCACGATGCGGCCGTAGCCGGTCGGATCGTCGAGCGTCACCGTCAGGATGCCGTAGCGGCCTTCGCGCGACGCGTCGACGAGGCGCTGCAGCGTCGAAACGCGGGTGAGCGGCACGTCGCCGTACAGCACGAGGGTCGGCTGCGCGGGGTCGAGGAGCGGCAGCGCCTGGCGCACCGCGTGGCCGGTGCCGAGCTGCTCGGCCTGCACCGCGAACTGCACGTCGGGGGCCGCGACGGCCGCCTGGACCTGCTCGGCGCCATGACCGACGACGACGACGAGCCGGGACGGCTGCAGCGCGCGCGCAGTGGCGATGACGTGGGAGAGGAGCGGCCTGCCGGCCAGGGGATGAAGCACTTTCGGCAGCGCGGAACGCATGCGCTTGCCGGTGCCTGCCGCCAAAATCACGATATTCATGGCGCCAGCGAGTCAGAAGAGTTCGAAGCCGCCCATTTTAGCATGGGCGCTCCGGCGCCCGAGGGCCGCCGCGCAAGATTGGCGGAACCGGAAAGGGCGCGCGGCGGAACCGGAAGGGGCGCGTCGCGCCCGTTCCGGCAGCCATGTCACAGGTCGTCGAACTGGACGATCGAAATGGGTTTCGCGCCACCCGGCGCGGCCGGGTTGTCGCCCGTGTTGTCGCCCGTCGAGCACGGCTCCTCGTCGAACGCGATGTCGCCCTGCGGGTCGGCCTCGCCGGTCGCGCGCAGCGACGCGAACGGGAACTGGGTCGTATCCATCAGGTGCGACGGCACCACGTTCGAGAGCGCGCTGAACATGTTGTCGACGCGGCCCGGGAAGCGCTTGTCCCACTCGCGGATCAGCGCCTTCATTTCCGCGCGCTTCAGGTTCGGCTGGCTGCCGCACAGGTTGCACGGGATGATCGGGAATTCGCGCAGCTCCGCGAATTTCTCCAGATCGGTTTCCTTCACGTACGCGAGCGGGCGGATCACGACGTTCTTGCCGTCGTCCGACTGCAGCTTCGGCGGCATCCCCTTCAGCTTGCCGCCGTAGAACATGTTCAGCAGCAGCGTCTGCAGGATGTCGTCGCGGTGATGGCCGAGCGCGATCTTGGTCGCGCCGAGCTCGCCCGCGACGCGGTACAGGATCCCGCGGCGCAGCCGCGAGCACAGCGAGCAGGTCGTCTTGCCCTCGGGCACGAGGCGCTTGACGATGCTGTAGGTGTCCTGGTTCTCGATGTGGAACGGCACGCCGATCTGCGTCAGGTATTCCGGCAGCACGTGCTCGGGGAAGCCCGGCTGCTTCTGGTCGAGGTTCACCGCGACGATGTCGAAGTCGATCGGCGCGCGCTCGCGCAGGCGCAGCAGCACGTCGAGCATCGCGTAGCTGTCCTTGCCGCCCGACAGGCAGACCATCACCTTGTCGCCTTGCTCGATCATGTTGTAGTCGCCGATCGCCTGGCCGACCTGGCGCACGATCCGCTTGAACAGCTTGTTGTTCTCGTACGCTTCCTTCTGCTCGCGGCGCGTCAGCACGCGGCGGCCGGCGTTGGCCGTGCCGGCTTCAACAGGGGCGGCATCGACCGCCGCGGTATCGACCGCCGCTTCATTCAGATTGGGGGTGTGGGGGGCGTTCATGCTCGCTCCTCGTCCTTGATGCGAAAGACTTCGACGCCGACGGCGTCGCAGTCCGGATAAGCGTCCGGTTTCTCGGTACGGACGCGTACCGCGCGCACGGCATCGTGCGCCAGCAGGTGCGCGGCGATCGCGTCGCACAGCGTTTCCTGCAGGTGGATGTGGCCGCGCGCCACGCACTGCGCGACGCTCTGCTTCATCAGGTCGTAGTCGACGACTTCATGCAGCCGGTCGTCGACGGGGGTGCTGAGCGCAAGCGGCACGAACAGGTCGACATTGATGACGACGCGCTGCTCGCCGCGCTTCTCGTGCTCGAATGCCCCGATGTTGATGTGCACTTCGTAGTCGCGCAGGTAGAGCCTGCGGCAATCCGCGAGGCGGGGGTGCAGGAGGGCGGAATGCATGGTCGTTCCAGTCAAATTGGCGTGCACGCACGCAAAGCGGCACGGGCGGCGGCCGTCATGGCGCCCGCCCGTGCGGTTCATTCGGGTCGGCGGCAGGCGGCACCAGGTGCTCGCCGCCGTCGACGGTCAGCGTCGCGCCGGTGATGCCGGGCGCGTCCGCCAGGTAACAGGCCGCCGCCGCGATGTCGTCCGCGTGCGGCGCGTGCCCGCGCA
>NZ_JAAGPL010000115.1:0-27876 GCF_017104785.1 Burkholderia sp. Ac-20353
ACGACCGTCGAGGACTACGACGCGCTGTTGCCGTGGAAGATGCCCGCCGACCTGCGCTGAGTCGCCGCTGCCACACCTCGGAGTTCGACGCTACCACTCTGAGAGGCGTGAATTAATGACCGCGTACTCTTTTTCAACCTCAGGAAACCTATGAACCAACGTAACGAAACCCTCTTGACTCTCGATGGAGCCCTTGCGCCGCTGCTGGCGCTGGTGGCGATGGCCAAGGATGGGGCCGCAGTCTTCCACGATGACGGCACAACCATTCGGGCAGAGAGCCCATTCGAGCTCGCATCCGTCATCCGAAGTGACCCGCCCGTAGCCATCGCGAAACGCGAGGGAGCGCTTCAGTGGGGCTGGGGATTCCCCGGCTGGGAGAAGCATCGGGATGACCTTCAGGTGGCCGGGTTCGGGGAGCACACGGGCATCTCTGATGAGTTCCTGGAGCTGGCTGGATTTGACCGGCAGGAGCTGACCAAGGAACTGGCAGTGCTGGAGAGCTTGGGGCACGTCGCCTTTGTGAAGCGCTCGGTCTAACCGGCCACCCCTCAAAGACATCCAGCGAAGCCCGTGGTGAGGCTCTGATGGCCTCCTATGGGCATCCGCTGGATGTCTCTGCGTTTTTGCGCGTTCGCTTGTCTCTCTGCCTACGGGCACTCCTTTTCAGCCAATTCAATCGACCATGAAGCTATGTTCTGTATCGGGCTGCGGCCTGAAGGCGGGTTGCTACTCGCCACTCTGTAACACCCACAAACGCGCTCAGCAGCGCCACGGCCATCCTCGTATGGCGGGCGTGGAAGCTGGTGAACTGAAGCCGTACCGCCAGCGCATCGCTAATCGCATCAAACGGAATACCGACAGCCCCGTATGGGGAATGCTCAGGGCCAACTGGGCGGCACTGGCTGACCATAGCAGGGCATCACAAGCGCGCATGTATCAGGGTGAGCCGCACAACCGAAGCGAAGCGCGCGCCCATCATGAGGTCATCAAGCTGGCTGACAACGTGGAGACCGATGAGATTGCGAGTGTGGTCCTGGCGCTGTACCTGCTCCAGCATGAGCGGCCCGCGCGGTTCCCATCGGATGAGGCATTCATGTTCCAGCTCGTGCGCCGCGTGATGCGCCTTACGGATGTCAACGTAGGCGTCTCGCACAATTCCCGGACTGGCCGTGCAGTGCGCGTCTATCGCGACTTGCCACCCCGAGTAACGAGACGGCTGGGCGAATGGCTGGTAGAGGTGTATGGCCGCGCTGGCCTGTATATCGCAGGGCTAGAGACTGCGGAGATGGACAGAGCCGCAGCCCAGACGGCGAAGCTGAATGAAGCTCTGGGGACGCTGGTATGAGCGCTGACTTCCAAGACATTCCGCCGTGGGAAGGCCCGGACCTGCTGGCAGAAGCGCGTGAGGCAGCACGCAGAGCGGGTGAGGCTGCAGAGCCCGCCCGCAGTCTCACCCATGCAAAGCCAGCGGCACCCCGTAAGGAACGCACGTGGGCCGATGTAGAGGCCGAATGTGACTCAGCCGAAGCGAGGGGCTTAGCCAGTATCCAGACGCCAGCGCGAGACCTCCCAGCATGGCTACAGAAAGCCAGGGAGGAAAACGCGAGGATTAGCGCGCGGGTTCAGGCGGAACGGGCTGCTGCTGGCAAAAGCAAACACGTATCTGCGCGGTGCGTAGGGCAGGCCAAGTTGACTGAGGCTCAGGTGGTGGAAGTCTGGAAGTCCACTGATACCGGCGCGTCGCTCGCGGCTCGTTATGGAGTGTCAGCCATGACCATCAGCAACATCAGGCGCGGCAAGCTCTGGGGAAGCCTCACGGCCACGTTGGGAGCTCCGGGAATGGTCGCACGCAAACGGCAGGGTGATGGGGCTGGGGTGGCTGCTGCGTAGCCTGCTGTCGGCAGGCTAGTCGAGATTCTGTCGAAATTCAAGGAAGGATGCGTGCGCAACGAATCGCATCAATCTGATTTGAGCCCTCACTCCGGTGGGGGCTTTTGTTTTTCTAGGGGTATGTATATGGGTAGTGAGCTGGTCGGCGAGTGGGATGGACGAGACCGACACTTTGGTGGTTTTCTGGTCTCAGGAAGTGAGCGAATGGATGAACTGGTCCGTGATGTAATGGGTAAGGTCGAAGCGGCCATGCCTAGAAAGCGGGCACGGCGCGCGGTAGACCAACAGATGTTTGAGGCTCAGGTGGAGGCGCTTGTGTGCGAGGCAGTCTATCGCGAGTTAGAAGCGCCGGAGCAGTGGGTGACAATCCCCCGAGCCAAAGAGAAGCTTGGGCAGAAGAGCCGGTACAGGGCCCCCGTTCTGCGCGAGAGTATTACGACCGTTTTGGATGCGCTTTCCAGTCCCGCAGTGGGCTTTCTGGAGCAGCGTAAAGGCGAGCCGTCCGCATTCGCGAGAGGCCCGCAGACGACGTTCAGAGCATCAGAAGCGCTACTTGCTCAGGCATTCCGCCTAGGCATCGGCTGGGACGATTTTGATAGACGGGAAGGGGAAGAGGTCATTGTCCTCAAAGAGGCGCGGGAAGACCACTGGAGCGACCCGGAGCGATTGGAGTATGCGGACACGGGAGAGACCAACCGGTACCGTGAGCAGATGCGCGAGATTAATGGATGGCTGCGTGGCGCGGACATCAAGCTGGTCAGCTCATCCTCGCTCGACGTAGACCTATGGAACCGGCATCTAAAGCGCTACTTCAACGCGGGCAGCTTCGAGCTTGGCGGGCGGCTCTATGGTGGATTCTGGCAGCGGATGAACAAGGACGAGCGTAAGGACTTGCTCATTGATGGGGAGCAAGCGATGGAGCTGGACTACAGCCAGGTGGGTCCGCGAATCCTCTACAGCATGGTCGGGGCCAAAATGGACCTTGACGCGTATGCAGTTCCGGGCTACGAAGCCCATCGGGATGGAATCAAGAAACTCTTCGCGGCTATGATCAACACAGGCGCTCAGCTCGTCAGATTCCCCGCGAAGGTTCGGGAGCTATTCCCGAGAGGGACTAAGGCTGCAAGCGTATGTAGCGCAATCCTGAGGCATCACCCGGCCATTGCGAACCACTTCCATAAGCAGCGTGGGTTGGCTGTCATGTTCAAGGAGAGCCAGATTATGGTTTCGGTGCTGCTGCGCATGAAGGCTACAGGCATCGTCGCATTGCCTGTTCACGATGCCACTATCGTGGCTGCTGGTCGTGT
The DNA here is from genome assembly GCF_017104785.1 of Burkholderia sp. Ac-20353. Lineage (NCBI taxonomy): Bacteria > Pseudomonadati > Pseudomonadota > Betaproteobacteria > Burkholderiales > Burkholderiaceae > Burkholderia > Burkholderia sp. Ac-20353. Next base: position 3,198 of record NZ_JAAGPL010000115.1, read on the forward strand.
GGATGAGGCCAGGGCCATCATGCTCGAAGAGTTTAACGCCCATACAGGTTTGGAAGGGGCAGTGAGCATAGCCTGACGGGTGGCCGCAGGGAATCCAGTAGCGGGGCATAGGCCCATCTTCAACCTGACTACTTGAGCCCTGCGGTGTGTCTCTATGGATGAACTGGGTATGAGTGAGAGGGGCTAATACACAGGAGCATATCCCCAGCCATCTCTCTCCCTATAATCATTAGTTCACCCTCAGCAATCCATAGTAGGGGGCGTAAGCATGAGGTATGCTTTGGTGTCTGCCTCCAGAGCGAGCCAGCAAGATAGGGGTTAGCGATGAATAAAATCAGAAATTATTGTCGGTCGTGTAACGGTTCTACCAATCATGAGGTATGTGCCGAACAGTCGGATACGGACTATGACGGCTACCATGCGGAAACGAAATATCGAATTGTTCGCTGCTTGGGTTGTGATAATTTTTCATTCCGGCAGGAATTTCACGATTACGAATCACTCTTTCAAGTTGGTGATGATGAATGGGAGCACGATATAAACATAAGTATATATCCAAAATCCATTGAGGGGCATAAAGAGGCTGATGAGATTTATTCGGTGCCGGAGATTGTGCGAAAGATTTATCAAGAAAGTCTATCTGCTTTCAAAAACAATCTTTATATCTTGACTGGCATTGGATTTCGGGCGACTGTTGAAGCAATATGCAATGAGCGTTCGGTTTCCGGGAAAGACCTAAGCGCGAGAATTAACAACCTCGCGAAAATGGGTCTGCTTTCCCAGACTGATGCCAGCCTACTTCATTCAATTCGCTTTATCGGGAATGATGCGGCGCATGAAATGACGGCAGCGAGCGAGAAGAGTCTCAAGGTTGCGCTCAGGATAATTGATCACCTTTTGCATGCGGTTTATATCATAAGGAATCTCGCGGGTACTCTTGAGCGAATCATTGACAATTACGATGATTTCAAGGGGCTGGTGAAAGAAAGTCTATCGGTTGAGCCGAGTGCTGGTCCGCGTGGACTTATTGCGATTTTAGGGCGTAGCCGTAGAAGAGTTTCCTCAGATTTAGCCGCGTTTGAATCTCAACTAGTCGCAGAGATCAACGGCGGCACTGTTGATTGGATTCAACTGGGACCTGTCCAGTCCGTAGGAACGAGCGGCAAACCGGTCAACGTGCAGACTTTCGATTTACCACCGGCGCCGCCTTCGCCCGCACCAGAAGCGGCTCCTGTGAATAAGTTGATGGCCATCATGGGAAACCCTACCCCAGCCGCACCCGCAGGCTCCTAGGGTCCAGATGCGCGTAGCGCTTGAGTCGAATGATTGCCTGAATGCGGCCATTGCTTCTCTTTCTGTAGGTCGGCATATGCGCTGGGCGGATTCCCGCCTACGCGTCGCTTGCCGTATCGAGAGAAGCGAGGCCGGGCCTCTTGGCGCATGAGCGAGCGGCCTTTTCGAGCCACTCCCACTTGATTCTGAGGGGGTGCCCCTTTCCGTACTTGGCAGCTTCGCCGCCGATAGACCATCCCCCGATAGCTTTCCGTATCTCGTCGGGGCAGCGGACTTCACGTAGCCGGTCGGCCATCGTATGCCGCAGCTCATGCGCCGTGTGGTTTATGCCGTTGGCCCTCATCCATTTCCCAATGGCGGCTGAGGCTGAATTTGCGTTGCACCCGAGAATGGAGGTGTAGCGTGGGAAGGCGTAACGCTGTCCCTGCTTTGCAGAGCCCTTGATCCGCTTCGCTGCCCAGAGGGCAAAGCCCGTTAGCGGAACGTCGCGTTCGCTACTGCCCCGCGTGGCATTCTTCACGGAGCGCCAAGGGCGATGGCGGATGCTGATGTGAGGCACGTCCGCATCGAGCGCTATGTCATCCAAGGTCAGCCCTGCAACCTCAGCGAGCCGTGCTCCCGTGTCCGCGAGCATTGCGACAATCCACCGGATGTCATCGTCAGCAGCATGGCAAAGGTGCAGGAGCTTTCTGAGCTCTGACGGGGTGAAGGGCTCACGTTGCTCCGTGTCCTCATCCTCATTGGGGATTCGCACCCGATGGAATGGGTTCGCACGGTCTACCTCATGCTCAGTGAAGTAGAGCGACATGGCCGCCGCAATTTGATTTAGTACCCGCCTGATGCTTGATGTCCGGAGGCCAGCCTTGACGAGCTGTTCAACGAATGTGCGGGCGTCGCTGCGCTTCACACGGCTCACTGGCAAGTCACCAACTACCGCTATGAGGTAATCGAAGGCCCGCTTTGCGTGGTATCGAAAGCGCCGGTTGTAGCGGTTTGGGTTGGCGCGTAGGTAGAACTTCAGGACATCGCTGAGCCGTTCCGCATCCGGCAGCGCATCCACCTGGAGCAGGTCTAGCATTGCGGCATGGGGCGCGCGGCTGACCGCAGCCCTGAGCAGGTCGATAGCGGTATTGGCCAGATACTGGGCCGCCTCCTTGTCGCGGTCAGCGGCCGTATCTACCTCAACCGGTCCGGACATGAGCCGCAATCGCTCGTCCGGCCTTTGTCTGGCCTGGAGGTGACCTTGCGCCCATTGCTCGGCCTCTTCACAGGTGTCAAAGGTTTTAGGCTTTGACTTCCCATCGGGCAGCCATATGCGGGCCTGAAATCGGCCACTCGGTAATTTCCGGACGCTGGGCACTGCTGCCTCCCGCGATAGCTGATGGGAGGCGCACGGTAGCAGCGGGCGGTGGGCTTGCGTAAGCCCCTGGGGTACAGTGGAAAACCGCTTGTGCCAGCGAGGCGATACCCTAGTGGAACACTTGAAAGGCAGCGGCGCCGCTCGCTCAGCGAAGCCAAAAATTCAACCAGCACCGACCCCGAAAGCATCTCAATTCGCTATCATCGGGAGGCCGCTAAGAGGGCGGCAGGTGCGTCCAGATTTTGTACTAGTTTTGTCTCTGGTTTTTTGCTCGGTTGCCTAACCGATTGATTCGAAGGAAGAAGTGAGCCCCGCTGTTAGAACGGGTAGTTCTCGGCGGCGATGCCGGCCTTGGTCAGCGCATTGAACAGGGTGGACTTGCCGACGTTGGGCAAGCCGACGATGCCGCATTTGAGGCTCATGGAATCCTTCGAACGGGTGAAGCGGCGCGGCCGGACAGGGCACGGCGGCGCGGGACAAGAGGGCAGCCGTCGCGTGGCGACGGACCGGCGTTCAAAGGCGCTATTGTACCGTGCTGACGCGCCGGTTTCCGGTGATCGGCCGAACGGCCGGCGCCACGGGGCAGCCGCGGCCACGCTGTCGCGCGGTTCCCCTGATTTCCCGCAAAGTCCGGCCGCATAAGGGTTTGGCCCCGCGGCTATAATGCCCGCCATGACTGCCCACCATACTTTCGACGTCGCCGTGGTCGGCGGCGGGCTCGTCGGCAAGACGGCCGCGCTCGCGCTGACCCAGTCCGGCTACAAGACCGCGTTGCTCGCCCAGCCGGCGACGCCGCGTCCCGCCGACCTTGCCTTCGACACGCGCGTGTATGCGCTGTCGTCCAGTTCGCAGGCGCTGCTCGAACGGCTGCGCGTCTGGCAGGCGCTCGATCATGGCCGCCTGTCGCCCGTCTACGACATGCGCGTCTACGGCGATGCGCACGCCGAGCTCCATTTCTCCGCGTACCAGGCGTCGGTGCCGCAGCTCGCGTGGATCGCCGAATCGTCGCTGATCGAGGCCTCGCTCGACGCCGCGCTGCGGTTCCAGCCGAACCTGACGTGGTTCGACACGCGCGCGCAGGGCTTCGACGTGCGCGACGACGCGGCCGTGCTCACGCTGTCGTCGGGGCAGGTGCTTGAAGCCGACCTGCTCGTCGGTGCGGACGGCGCGCATTCGTGGGTCCGCTCGCAAATGGGGGCCAAAGTGGAACGGCGCGACTACCGGCAGACCGGCGTCGTCGCGAACTTCAAGGCGTCGCTGCCGCACCGCGAAACGGCCTACCAGTGGTTCCGCGACGGCGAGATCGTCGCGCTGCTGCCGCTGCCGGACGGCCACGTGTCGCTCGTCTGGTCGGCGCACACCGCGCACGCGGACGAGCTGCTGACGCTCGATCCCGCGCAGCTCGCGGCCGAGGTCGAGCGCGTGTCGCACGGGCAGGTCGGCACGCTCGACTGCGTGACGCCGGCGGCCGGTTTCCCGCTCGCGCTGCAGACCGTCGACAAGCTGATCGCGCCCCGTGTCGCGCTCGTCGGCGACGCGGCGCACCTGATCCATCCGCTTGCGGGCCAGGGGATGAACCTCGGGCTGCGCGACGTCGCCGCGCTCGCCGATGCGATCGCGAACAAGGAGAGCTTCCGCAACCTCGGCGATACCGTGCTGCTGCGCCGCTACGAGCGGTCGCGCCGCGAGGACATCCGCGCGCTGATGATCGCGACCGACGGGCTGCAGCGGCTGTTCGCGGTGTCCGGTTCGTTCGCGAAGGCGGTGCGCAATGCGGGCATGGCATTCGTCGGCGCGCAACCGCTCGTCAAGCGCTGGCTCGTGTCGTCCGCGCTCGGCTGATCGAACCTTCGTGTACTTCCCCGGTCGGAGACGATTCCGTAACGGCGTACACTATGCCGTGCATTCCGATTGAGCAGAAGGAAGAATTCGATGAAAAAAACGATCCGCATCGCGTCGCTGGCGCTTGCTGTCGCAGCGGCGACGCTGGGCTGCACCGCGCAGGCTGACCAGACCACCGACAAACTGAAAGCGACGCTGCAATCCCGCCTCGGTGGCGACGCGCCGATCAAGAGCGTGTCGAAATCGCCGGTCGCCGGCCTGTACGAAGTGAACCTCGGCTCGCAGATCATCTACAGCGACGCATCCGGCGACTACGTGCTGCTCGGCGATCTGGTCGACGCGAAGACGCGCAAGAACCTGACCGAAGCGCGCCTCGCCGAAATCAACAAGGTCGATTTCGCGAGCCTGCCGGTCGCGAACGCGATCAAGGTCGTCAAGGGCAACGGCGCCCGCAAGATCGCCGTGTTCTCCGATCCGAACTGCCCGTATTGCAAGAAGCTCGAAACGACGCTGCAGTCGGTCGACAACATCACGGTCTACACGTTCCTGTATCCGGTGCTGTCGCCGGATTCGACCGCGAAGTCGAAGGCGATCTGGTGCGCGACCGACCGCGCGAAGACGTGGGAGAGCTGGATGCTCGACCATCGCGTGCCGACGAACGCCGCGAGCTGCGACACGAGCGCGCTCGACAAGAACCTCGCGCTTGGCCGCGGGATGAATGTCACCGGCACGCCGACGATCTTCCTGCCGGACGGCCGCCGCCTGCCGGGCGCGGTGTCCGCCGAGCAGCTGAACGAGGCGCTCGCTTCGAGCAAGTAACCGACTGACGCGCCGGGCCGCAAGGCCCGGCCGGCGAGGGGCGCACAGGGTTTCGGCCCGGCGCCTCTCGTCGTTTCCGCCGCCGCAATCCCGACCGACCTCCACGATGAAAACGCCGATCCGCTATTCGATTGCTCCGAAAGATCCTGCCGCGCACCTGTTCGAAGTGTCCGTGACGGTCGCCGATCCCGATCCCGAAGGCCAGCGGTTCGTGCTGCCCGCGTGGATTCCGGGCAGCTACCTCGTGCGCGAGTTCGCGCGCAACATCGTCACGCTGCAGGCATTCAACGATGCGGGCCGCAAGGTGCGGATCGCGAAGACCGACAAGCACACCTGGCAGGCCGCGCCGGTGAAGGGTGCACTGACGCTGCGCTACGACGTGTACGCATGGGACCTGTCGGTGCGCTCTGCGTACCTCGACGACAACGGCGGCTTCTTCAACGGCACAGCGGTGTTCCTGAGCGTCGCCGGCCGCGAGGATGCGCCGTGCGACGTCGAGATCGCGAAGCCGGCGGGTGCCGCGTTCCGTGCGTGGCGCGTCGCGACCGCGCTGCCGGAGGCGCGCGGCACGAAGCGCTATGCGTTCGGCGCGTACCGTGCGTCGAACTACGACGAACTGGCCGACCATCCGGTGACGATCGGCGAATTCGCGCTCGCGACGTTCGACGCGCATGGCGTGCCGCACGATATCGTGATTGCGGGCCGCGTGACGCAGCTCGACATGGAACGGCTCCGCGCGGACCTGAAGCGCGTATGCGAAGCGCAGATCGCGCTGTTCGAGCCGAAGACGAAGAAGGCGCCGATGGATCGCTACGTGTTCATGACGCTCGCCGTCAGCGACGGCTACGGCGGCCTCGAACATCGCGCGTCCACCGCGCTGATCTGCAACCGCACCGATCTGCCGTCGAAGGGGCGCCCGGAAACGACGGAAGGCTATCGCACGTATCTCGGCCTCTGCAGCCACGAGTACTTCCATACGTGGAACGTGAAGCGCATCAAGCCGGCGGCGTTCGTGCCGTATGACCTGACGCAGGAAAACTACACGTCGCTGCTGTGGCTGTTCGAGGGCTTCACGTCGTATTACGACGACCTGATGCTCGTGCGCAGCGGGCTGATGTCGCAGGACGAATATTTCGCGGCGCTCGGCCGCACGATCGGCGGCGTGCAGCGCGGCACCGGCCGCCTGAAGCAGAGCGTCGCCGAAAGCTCGTTCGACGCGTGGATCAAGTACTACCGGCAGGACGAGAACGCGACCAACGCGATCGTCAGCTACTACACGAAGGGCTCGCTCGTCGCGCTCGCGTTCGACCTCGCGATCCGTGCGCAGACCCGCCACCGCAAGTCGCTCGACGACGTGATGCGGCTGCTCTGGCAGCGCTACGGCCGCGATTTCTATCACGGCACGCAGGCAGGCGTCGGCGAGGACGAAGTCGAGGCGCTGATCGAAGAGGCGACCGGCGTCGCGCTCGGCCGCCTGTTCACCGATGCGGTACATGGCACCCGCGACCTGCCGTTTGCCGAACTGCTCGCGCCGTTCGGCGTGACGCTCGCACCGGATTTCGGCGCGAACGGCGCGCTGGCAAAGCCGACGATCGGCGCACGCCTGCGCGGTGGCGCGGACTGCACGCTGGCGGCGGTCTACGAAGGCGCCGCCGCGCATCAGGCGGGGCTGTCGGCCGGCGACACGCTGATCGCGATCGACGGGCTGCGCGTGACCGGCGCGAATCTCGATGCGATGCTTGCGCGCTACCGGCCGGGCGACAAGGTCGAGATCCACGCGTTCCGCCGCGACGAGCTGCGCACCGCGAAGCTGAAGCTCGACGGCCCCGAGGTCGCGCGCTACAAGTTCACCGCCGCAGCGAAGCCGGCGGCGCAGCGGAGCGCGCGCGAAGCCTGGCTGAACGGCTGAACGGACGGGCTCCGGTAATCAGGGTGCGACCAAGGATTGTTCTGTTGCTGCAACAATCCGTCGCCCTGAACCCGCTTTTTCGGGATGGGGTGGACACGCACAATGGCGTCACTCGCGCTGCTGAAGCGCAAACCAACCGGAGCCTGACATGACGACCATTCTGCAAATCAATTCCGCAGCGCGTTCGCAAGGCGCGCAGTCCACGCTGCTGGCCAACGAACTGACGGCAAAGCTGCAACAATCGAACCCCGGCGCGAAAGTCGTGGTTCGCAACCTGCTGACCGATGCACTGCCGCATCTCGACGAATCCGTGCTCGGCGCGTTCTTCACGCCGGCTGACCAGCGCAGCGCGGAACAGAATGCGATCGTCGCGAAGAGCGATGCGTTGATCGCCGAACTGCAAGCGGCCGACATCGTCGTGATCGGCGCCCCGATGTACAACTTCGGCGTTTCGTCGCAACTGAAGACGTACTTCGACTGGATCGCCCGCGCCGGCGTTACGTTCCGCTACACCGAGAACGGTCCGGAAGGCCTGATCAAGGGCAAGAAGGTGCACGTGGTGACGGCGCGCGGCGGCAAGTACGCCGGCACGCCGAACGACAGCCAGACGCCGTTCCTGCGCACGTTCCTCGGCTTCGTCGGGATGACCGACGTGAACTTCATCTTCGCGGAAGGCCTGAACCTCGGGCCGGATTCGCAAAGCGCGTCGCTCGCCAGCGCACGCGAGGCGATCGCCGCCGCATAACGCTGCGTAGTGCCGGCTGCAACGGGCGCGGCGCGCCCGTCTGCGCAGACCGATAAAAAACGCCGCGTACCGGAAGGTACGCGGCGTTTTTGCATGCGTCGTGGCCGAAGCGGCTCGGCGGCAGGCGCGCGTTACGCGAGCGTCTCGGCCTCGTCCGGCAGGCGCCAGTCGATCGCATCGCGGCCGTGCGTGACGAGGTAGTCGTTCGCGAGCGCGAAATGGCGGCAGCCGAGGAAGCCGCGGTGTGCGGACAGCGGCGACGGATGCGGCGCCTCGAGCACGCAATGCGCGTTCGCGTCGAACAGCGCGCGCTTGGCCTGCGCGTGCGCGCCCCACAGCATGAACACGAGCCCGCGATGGCGGTTCGCCAGTTCATGGATCAGCGTGTCCGTGCATTGCTCCCAGCCGCGTTTCGCGTGGCTCGCGGCCGCGCCGCGCTCGACCGTCAGCACGGTGTTGAGCAGCAGCACGCCCTGGCGCGCCCACGTGTCGAGACAGCCGTGACGCGGCGTGTCGTGCCCGAAGTTCGCGGCGATTTCCTTGAAGATGTTGCGCAGCGACGGCGGCGGCTTCACCGCGGGCGGCACCGAAAATGCGAGGCCGTGTGCCTGAGGCGTGCCGCGGTCGTCGCCGTGATACGGGTCCTGGCCGAGGATTACCACCTTCACGTCGTCCGGGCTCGTGAGCCGCAGCGCGCGGAACACGTCGGTCGGATAGACGGTCTTGCCGGCCGTGCGCTCGTCGTCGACGAAGCGGCACAGCGGCGCGTAGGCGTCGCTATCGGTGAACGGCTTGAGGACGTCGCGCCATGCGCCCGGCAGCGCGTCGAATTGCGCGGCGAGATGCAGCACGCCGTCCGGCGCACGCGATGTGGTCGCGGGGGCGGAGGGGGCTGCGGGGGTCGCGCGTGCCGGGGCGGTGCTGGCGGCGGCGGGTGAGGCCGATGCAGCCAATGCGGCCGATGCGTCAAATGCGTCAGATGGAGCCGATCCGGCCGGTGTATCGGGCGGGGTGTCGGGCACGGGATCGTCGAACAGCGACGCCTGCTGCGGTGCGCGGGAGGTCTTGCGGGTTGCCATGCGTGATTATTGCGCGCGCAGCCGGTAGCCGCGCTGCGCCTTGCTGATGTTTTCGGGAGTGAGGCCGGGCAGCGCCTGCTGCAGTTCGGCGGCGAGCGTCGCGAGCGCCGCTTCCGGGCCGTCGAGCAGTTCGAGTTCGATTTCGCTGATCGGTTCACGGCGCGTCGCATCGTTGGTCTCGACGATGATCTCGCCGAGATCCACCGCGGCTTCGATGGTCGCACCGCCGAGCGCGATGCGCCACAGCGTGCGCGAGAAATCGGTGCGGAACAGCGCGTGCAGCGTGGGCGCCGCGTCGCGCAACGCGGCGCTTGCGCCCGGCACGTCGCATGCGGCGACGAGCGCGTCGATCTCGAGCGCGTCGCCGGCCACCGGCAGTTCCCATTCGTGGCGCTGATGCAGTCCGCCAACCGCGGTGCCGACCGTCTTGAACGTCTGCAGCCAGCCCTGCGGCGCGCGGCGTACGCGCACTGCGCTCTTCGAGCGGGCGAGCGCGAGATCCGGTGTGTCGTAGTAGACGTTTGCGAGCGCGATCTCGCGGCCCGCTTCGCCTGTCAGCGTCGCGAAGAATCGCCGCGCGGCGTCGGCGTCGCCGGCCGGCAGCGCGAGCTTGATTTCCTTCTCGATCGCCATCAGAAGAACATCCGTGCGAGTTCGACGCCCGGCTGCTCGGCGCGCATGAACGCTTCGCCGACGAGGAACGTATTCACGTTCGCCGCGCGCATCGTGTCGACGTCGGTGCGCGACAGGATGCCCGACTCGGTCACGACGATGCGGTCCGACGGAACCATGTCGAGCATGTCGAGCGTCGTCTGGATCGATGTCTCGAACGTGCGCAGGTTGCGGTTGTTGATGCCGACGAGCGGCGTCTTCAGCGTGAGCGCCTGCTCCATCTCGTCGCGGTCGTGCACCTCGACCAGCACCGCGAGCCCGAGCGAATGCGCATACGCCTCGAGGTCCTGCATCAGCGGCGTGTCGAGCGCGGCGGCGATCAGCAGGATCGCGTCGGCGCCCATCGCGCGCGCTTCGAGGATCTGGTACGCGTCGACGATGAAGTCCTTGCGCAGCACCGGCAGCGTGCAGGCCGCGCGCGCTTCCTCCAGATAGCGGACACCGCCCTGGAAGAACTGTTCGTCGGTCAGCACCGACAGGCACGCGGCGCCGTGCGACGCGTACGAGCGGGCGATGTCGGCCGGCACGAAGTGCTCGCGCAGCACGCCCTTCGACGGGCTGGCCTTCTTGATTTCGGCGATCACGGCCGCGTGGCCGGCCGTGTGCTTCGCGCGCAGCGCGCCGACGAAGTCGCGCAGGTCGCGCGCGGACGCGTCCAGCTTCAGCGCTTCGAGCGGTGTGCTGCGCATGGCCGCCGCGACTTCTTCGCGCTTGACGGCAATGATTCGTTCGAGAATGTCGCTCATGGGGGGCTCGTGCTTAATTCGGGTTCGAAAGGCGGGCGGGTTCGAAATGCGTCGGATTCGAAAGGGCGGATCAGCGCTTGAACTGCTGCGTGAAGCGCACCAGTTCGTCGACCTTCGCGCGTGCGTTGCCGCTCGCGATCGCTTCGCGGGCGAGCTGGATACCGTCGGCAATCGACGCGGCGACGTTCGCCGCATACAGCGCGGTGCCCGCGTTCAGCGTGACGATCTCGCGCGCGACGCCCGGCTGGTTGTCGAGCGCGCCGAGCAGCATCGCGCGCGATTCTTCGGCATTCTCCACCTTCAGCGTGCGGTTCGACACCATCTGCAGGCCGAAATCCTCCGGATGGATCTCGTATTCGTGCACCTGGCCGTCGCGCAGCTCGCCGACGAGCGTTGCAGCGCCGAGCGACACCTCGTCCATCCCGTCCTTGCCGTACACGACGAGCACGTGCTGCGCGCCGAGACGTTGCATCACGCGCACCTGGATGCCGACGAGGTCCGGGTGGAACACGCCCATCAGCTGGTTCGGCGCGCCGGCCGGATTGGTCAGCGGGCCGAGGATGTTGAAGATCGTCCGCACGCCGAGCTCGCGGCGCACGGCCGCGATGTTCTTCATCGCCGGATGGTGGTTCGGCGCGAACATGAAGCCCATCCCGGTCTCCGCGATCGACGCGGCCACCTGATCCGGCTGCAGGTCGATGTTGACGCCGAGCGCCTCGAGCACGTCGGCGCTGCCGGACTTGCTCGACACGCCGCGGTTGCCGTGCTTCGCGACCTTCGCGCCGGCCGCGGCGGTGACGAACATCGTCGCGGTCGAGATGTTGAACGTATGCGAGCCGTCGCCGCCGGTGCCGACGATGTCGACGAAGTTCGAATTGTCCGGCACCTCGACGTGATTCGCGAATTCGCGCATCACGGTCGCGGCGGCAGTGATTTCACCGATCGTTTCCTTCTTCACGCGCAGGCCGGTGATGATCGCGGCGGCCATCACCGGCGACATGTCGCCGCGCATGATGAGCCGCATCAGGTGCAGCATCTCGTCGTGGAAGATCTCGCGGTGCTCGATCGTGCGCTGCAGCGCTTCCTGGGGGGTGATCGTCATCGTGCGGCTCCGGTCAGGCGGTGTGCGCGACCGCGGCGCGGGCTTCTTTGAGGAAGTTCTCGAGCAGTGCGTGGCCATGCTCGGACAGGATCGATTCCGGATGGAACTGCACGCCTTCGATCGGCAGCGTCTTGTGGCGCACGCCCATGATCTCGCCGTCGTCGGTCCATGCAGAAATCTCTAGGCAGTCCGGCAGCGATTCGCGCTCGATCGCGAGCGAGTGGTAGCGCGTGACGTCGAAGTGCTTCGGCAGGTCGGTGAACACGCCGCGGCAGTCCGTTTCGATGCGGCTCACCTTGCCGTGCATGATGGTCTTCGCGCGCACGACGCGGCCGCCGAACGCTTCGCCGATCGCCTGGTGGCCGAGGCACACGCCGAGGATCGGCTTCTTGCCCGCGAATTCGCGCAGCACGTCGAGCGTGATCCCCGCGTGCTGCGGGTTGCTCGGGCCGGGCGACAGGCAGATCGTGTCGGGATTCAGTCGCGCGATCTCGTCGAGCGTGATTTCGTCGTTGCGATACGTGCGCACGTCCTCGCCCAGTTCGCCGAAGTACTGGACCAGGTTGTAGGTGAACGAATCGTAGTTGTCGATCATGAGCAGCATGGTCAGTCTCCGGTCAGAAGTCGCTGTCGAGGCCGTCTTGGACCTGTTCGGCCGCACGCAGCACCGCGCGCGCCTTGTTCTCGGTCTCTTGCCATTCGGATTCGGGTACCGAATCCGCGACGACGCCGGCCGCCGCTTGCACATACAGGTTGCCGTTGTGGATCAGGCCCGTGCGGATCGCGATCGCGAGATCCATGTCGCCCGAGAACGACAGGTAGCCGACGGCGCCGCCGTACAGCCCGCGCTTGACCGGCTCGAGCTCGTCGATCAGCTCCATCGCGCGCACCTTCGGCGCGCCCGACAGCGTGCCGGCCGGGAACGTCGCGCGCAGCACGTCGTAGTTCGTCATGCCGGGCTTCAGCTTGCCTTCGACCGAGCTGACGATGTGCTGCACGTGCGAGTACTTTTCGATCACCATCTTGTCGGTCACCTGGACCGAGCCGATCTCCGCGATGCGGCCCACGTCGTTGCGCGCGAGGTCGATCAGCATCACGTGCTCGGCGATCTCCTTCGGATCGTTGAGCAGTTCGGTCGCGAGTTCCGCGTCGCGCTCGGGCGTGTTGCCGCGCGGACGCGTGCCGGCGAGCGGGCGGATTGTGACGATCTGGTCGTCGCCGCGCTTCTCCTGGCGCACGAGGATTTCCGGCGACGCGCCGACCACGTGGAAATCACCGAAGTTGTAGTAGTACATGTACGGCGACGGATTCAGCGAGCGCAGCGCGCGATACAGCGACAGCGGATTGTCGCGGTACGGTTTCGTCAGCCGCTGGCCGACCTGGATCTGCATCAGCTCGCCGGCCGCGATGTATTCCTTCGCCTGGCGCACGGCCGCCAGATAGTCTTCCTTCTTGAACTCGCGGAACGTCTCGGTGCGCACGCTCGCCGACGTGACGGGCGGCTGCACGGTCGCGCGCAGCCGCTGCTTCAGCTCGCGCAGCCGCTGCTTCGCCTTCGTGTATGCCTCGGGCAGACCCGGATCGGCGTACGTAATCAGGTACAGCTTGCCGGCGAGGTTGTCGATCACCGCGACGTCCTCGGTCAGCAGCAGCTGGATATCGGGCAGGCCGAGATCGTCGCGCGGCGCGGTGTGCGCGAGCTTCTTCTCGATGTAGCGCACCGCGTCGTAGCCGAAGTAGCCGGCGAGGCCGCCGCAAAAACGCGGCAGGCCGGGGCGCTGCGCGACCTTGAAGCGCGCCTGGAACGCGGCGATGAACTCGAACGGATCGCCGTCGTGCGTCTCGACGACCTGGCCGTCGCGCACCACTTCGGACACGCCGTTGCGGGTGCGCACGAGCGTGCGCGCCGGCAGGCCGATGAACGAATAGCGGCCGAAGCGTTCGCCGCCGACCACCGATTCGAGCAGGAACGAGTTGGCGCCGCTGCGTTCCGGCTGCGCCAGTTTCAGGTAGAGGGACAGCGGCGTTTCGAGATCGGCGAGGGCTTCCGCGATCAGCGGAATGCGGTTGTAGCCTTCGTTCGCGAGCGATTGGAATTCGAGTTCAGTCATGTTCCGGTCCTGTTCTGGACGAGCGGCGGAATGCGCCGGGGATCACGGGGTGCTGCGCGGGCGCTGTCGGCGGAATGGCGGTCGATCGTGGTGTGCCTGGTGCCGGCGGGCGCGTTTCGGCGCGCGAACGTCGCCAGCCTGCGACCGTCCCTGAACGCAGGCGTTCGGGCACGGTAGGACTCGAGGTGGTGCGGCGATCGGCGCGCGGATGCGCAGCGAGACAAAAAACGGCGCTGAAGACGTGCTTCAGCGTACCTCATCGAAGAGGTTAGCGCGACCAGCGACGCCAGGGCCAGGCTCCCCGGTCGATGCTGCTCAGACTCCGTTTTTTGTTCAGAAACATGCGGATGGAAGAATTAGATCAGACAGTTGGCTGGCCGGCGTTGTGCGCGGTGATCGCGCGCGCTGCGACCAGCAGCGAGCCGACTATACCATCCGAATTTATCGTTTGTATAGCCTTGCCATGGTTGTAGCCGTACGGCACCGTCAGCGTCGCCATGCCCGCTGCGCGGCCCGCGAGCGCGTCGTTCTCCGAATCGCCGATCGCGACCGCCACATCCGGCGCGACGCCGAGCGCGTCGCACGCGGTCAGCATCGGCAGGGGATCGGGCTTCTTGCGCGCGACGCTGTCGCCGCCGAGCACGATCGCGAAATGTGCGGCGAGGTCGTACTGCTGCAGCAGCTCGACCGCGAAGCGGTGCGGCTTGTTGGTCACGCATGCGAGCTTCACGCCCGCGTCGCGCAGCGCGTCGAGGCCCGCCGCGACGTCCGGGTAGAGGCGCGTGTGGCGGCCGTTGATCTTCGCGTATTCGGCCTGGTAGATCGCGAGCGCGTCGTCGAAGCGCGCTTGCGCTTCGTCCGCCGTGAAGCGCGGCTTCAGCACGCTCTGGATAAGGTGCTCGGAGCCCTTGCCGACATACCCGATCACCTCGTCACGCGACGTCGCCGGCGCGTCGAGCTGCGCGAGCATGCCGTTCAGGCCGGCGGTGAAATCGTCGGCGGTATCGACCATCGTGCCGTCAAGATCGATCAGCGCCGCGTCGATGCGCGGCGCGGCGAAGCGGATCGGTGCGGCCGGCGTAGGCGCGGCCGATTCGTGTCCGGCCAGTTGCGGTTCGGTCACGGCGTCAGCTCCGCTTGACCGTCGCGAGTTGGCTGCGCATCTCGTCGATCACCTTGCGGTAATCGGGCTTGCCGAAGATTGCCGAACCCGCGACGAACGTATCGGCGCCGGCTGCCGCGATTTCCGCGATGTTGTCGGTCTTCACGCCGCCATCCACTTCGAGCAGGATCTCGCGGCCGGTGCGCTCGGTGTACGCGTCGATGCGCGCGCGCGTCTCGCGCAGCTTGTTCAGCGTTTCCGGAATGAACGACTGGCCGCCGAAGCCCGGGTTGACCGACATCAGCAGGATGAAGTCGAGACGGTCCATCACGTAGTCGAGATAGTTCAGCGGCGTCGCCGGGTTGAACACGAGGCCGGCCTTGCAGCCGTGATCGCGGATCAGCGACAGCGTGCGGTCGATGTGATCGGAGCCTTCCGGGTGGAAGCTGATCAGGTTCGCGCCCGCTTTTGCGAAATCGGGCACGATCCGGTCGACCGGGCGCACCATCAGGTGCACGTCGATCGGCACCTGCACGTGCGGACGGATCGCTTCGCACACGAGCGGGCCGATCGTCAGGTTCGGGACGTAATGGTTGTCCATCACGTCGAAATGGATCCAGTCGGCGCCGGCGGCGACCACGTTGCGGACTTCTTCGCCGAGCCGGGCGAAGTCGGCCGACAGGATGCTGGGAGCGATGCGGAATTGAGTCATGACGGAGGAGCGGGGACGCTGCGGCGCAAAAGCGCCATTCTACCGCCGTGCGGCCGGGTGCGCGGGTGCGCGGGTGCGCGGGTGCGTGCGGGTGCGTGCGGTTGCGGGTAGGGGCCGCATGAAGCAGAATGCCGAACCAAAGCGGCGCGTCTGCGGCCCTGCGTCGCACGAACCAGGCGCGGGCCGGTCACCACCCCAGCGGAATCACCATGAGTCAGTATCAGTTCACCGTTTCGGTGAAAACCAGTTACTTGCCGGAACAATCCGACCCTGAGCAACGTCAATACGCATTCGCGTACACGCTGACGATTCAAAACACGGGGCAGGTCGCGGCACAGCTGATCGCCCGCCACTGGATCATCACGGACAGCGAGAGCCACGTGCAGGAAGTGAAGGGGCTCGGCGTCGTCGGCCATCAGCCGCTGCTGCAGCCGGGCGAACAGTTCGAATACACGAGCTGGGCGGTGATCGCTACGCCGGTCGGCACGATGCGCGGCGCGTACTTCTGCGTAGCGGAAGACGGCGAGCGCTTCGACGCGCCGATCGACGAATTTGCGCTGCACATGCCGCGTACGCTCCATTGAGCGTGCGGATGCGGCGGGATCAGCGTGGCTGACGGTCGTTGTTGCGGGCGTGCTTCTTTCTGCCCGAGGCTGTCCACGCGACGATGAAGATCAGCAGGGCGAGCGCCAGGAAAGCTTCCAGCGCGAAGATGAGCATCGGATATTGGTCGAGAAGATCTGACATGGCGGTTTCCATCAAGAACGAACATTGTATGTGGTTTGGGCCCCGGGTGGCCGGCTGGGCGGCGGCAGTCGCGGCAGCGGCGCTGCTCGCGGCATGCGGCGGCACGCCGACGCGGACGTCTTCCATGAACCCGCCGACGGGCGCCGCGATCGTGCCGGGCCAGGTCGCCGCCACGCGGCTGACGCCGGTTGCGTGGCAGCAGGTGCCGGGCTGGCAGGACGATTCGCTGATCGGCGCGACGGCTGCACTGCGGCAAAACTGCACGCGGCTCGCGCGCCAGCCCGCGTGGCGGCGTGCGTGCGCGGCTGCGGAACGGCTCGACGAACTCGACGTCAGCAGTGCACGTGCGTTCTTCGAAGCGTATTTCACGCCGTTCCAGTTCGCGAACAGCGACGGCACGCTCGACGGGCTCGTCACCGGCTACTACGAGCCGCTGCTGCACGGCTCGCGCGTACGGCGCGGGCCGTATCAGACCCCGCTCTACCGCTGGCCGGCCGGCTATCGCGCGGGCGCCGCGCTGCCGGCGCGGGCGCAGCTCGAGCGCGCAGGGATCCTGAACGGCAACGAGCTCGTGTGGGTCGACGATCCGATCGAGGCGTTCTTCCTGCAGGTGCAGGGTTCCGGTCGGGTGTTGCTCGACGACGGCTCGGTGATGCGCGTCGGCTACGGCGGCACCAACAACCAGCCGTACCGCTCGATCGGCAAGTGGCTGCTCGATCGCGGCGAGCTGACGCCCGCGCAGGCAACGATGCAGGGCATCAAGGCATGGGCGAAGGCGAATCCGGCCCGCGTCGATGCGCTGCTCGATACGAACCCGCGTTTTGTGTTCTTCCGCGAGATGCCGTCGAAGGAAGACGTGCCGCACGGCGGCTCGGACGGTCCGCTCGGCGCGCTCGGCGTGCCGCTTACCCCCGAGCGTTCGATCGCGGTCGATCCGTCGTCGATTCCGCTCGGCACGCCGGTATTCCTGCAGACGACGCGTCCGTTGAGCAACACGCCGATGAACCGCCTCGTGTTCGCGCAGGATACGGGTACCGCGATCAAGGGCGGCGTGCGCGCCGACTATTTCTGGGGGCTTGGGGACGACGCCGGCGATCAGGCCGGGCGGATGAAGCAGATCGGCCGGATGTGGCTGCTGTTTCCGAATTCGTGACGCGAACGCGTGTGGTGTCTGCGTGCGTTTGCGTGCAGTTGACGTGATGCACGGCGCCTGGCTTCGGTCGATGTGACGGGTTTGCCAGCGGGGCGGGCCTTCGTCACTCCGATGCAGCGCGACCCCGTCGGTTCGAACCGGGCAACGGGATTGCAGCAGCACAAATGATGCAGCCCGATCAGCGCTTGTTGCTGATCGGGCTGTTTTCTTTTGCGATGCGTATCGCGGGTGCGCGACTGCGCGGGTGTGCTGGCACGCGGCTGCGCGGGCGCTCGGCTGCCGGATGGGTCGCCGTCAGCCCTTGCGCTTGTCGACGACCCGTCGCGCCTTGCCGACCGAACGTTCGATGCCGTTGACCGGAAGCACGTTGATCACGGCCGTCACGCCGATCAGCGCCTTGATGTCGTGCGCGAGCGCACGCTTTGCTGCGTCGATCGTCGCCGTATCCGGCGCGGTCTCCGGGCAGGGTTCGACGTTCAGCGTCAGCACGTCGAGCGGGCCTTCCTTCGTCAGCACGATCTGGTAGTGCGGCGCGAGCGCGCGCTGCTTGAGCAGCTGTTCCTCGATCTGCGTCGGGAACACGTTCACGCCGCGCACGATCATCATGTCGTCCGAGCGGCCGGTGATCTTCTCCATCCGGCGCATCGTGCGGGCGGTGCCGGGCAGCAGGCGCGTCAGGTCGCGCGTCCGGTAGCGGATGATCGGCAGCGCTTCCTTCGTCAGCGACGTGAACACGAGTTCGCCGAGCTCGCCGTCGGGCAGCACCTCGCCGGTTTCCGGATCGATGATCTCCGGGTAGAAATGGTCTTCCCAGATCGTCGGGCCGTCCTTCGTCTCCACGCATTCGGACGCAACGCCCGGGCCCATCACTTCGGACAGCCCATAGATGTCGACCGCGTCGATGCCCATGCGGCGCTCGATCGCCACCCGCATGTCGTTGGTCCACGGCTCCGCGCCGAAGATGCCGATGCGCAACGAGCTTTGCGCGGGATCGAGGCCCTGCCGCTCGAATTCATCGGCGATCGACAGCATGTAGCTGGGAGTCACCATGATGATGTCCGGACGGAAATCCTGGATCAGTTGCACCTGCTTTTCGGTCTGCCCGCCGCCGAACGGGATCACGGTCAGCCCCGCGCGCTCCGCGCCGTAGTGTGCGCCGAGTCCGCCGGTGAACAGCCCGTAGCCGTAGCTGATGTGAACCTTGTCGCCCGAACGCGCGCCGGCGGCGCGAATCGAGCGGGCGACCAGATTGGACCACGTGTCGATGTCGCGCGCGGTGTAGCCGACGACCGTCGGCTTGCCGGTCGTGCCCGATGACGCATGGATGCGGGAAATCTGGTCCTGCGGCACGGCGAACATGCCGAACGGATAGCTGTCGCGCAGGTCGTTCTTGGTCGTGAACGGGAAGCGGGACAGGTCGGCGAGCGACTTCAGGTCGTCCGGATGCACGCCCGCTTCGTCGAACTTGCGGCGATAGACCGGGGAATGCAGGTACGCATGCCGGAGCGACCACTTGAGACGTTCGAGCTGCAGCGCGATCAGCTCGTCACGGGGCGCGGTCTCGATCGGCTCGAGCGGAAGCGGGGTTGTCATCTGTGTCTCCAGTATTTGTTATGTGCGGGCCGTGGCGTCAGCGGTCTTCCGGGATCACCGTGCCCTTTATCTGGGCGGATTTTCCGCGGAACATCGCAACCGTTTCGCCATCCTGATTCGTGACGCGGATGTCGTAGATGCCGTACCGGCCATTGCGCGTCTGCTCGATGGCCTCGGCGGTCAGAACGTCGCCGCCTTGCACCGGACGCAGGTATTCGATCGAGCAGCCGGCCGCGACGGTGCTGAGGTTGTACGAATTGCACGCGAATGCGAACGTCGAGTCGGCGAGCGTGAAGATGAGCCCGCCGTGACAGATCTGATGGCCGTTCAGGAAATCCGGGCGCACCGGCATGCGCAGGCGCGCGTAGCCGGGGCGCACCTCCTCGAGTTCCATGCCGAGCGCGCGGCTGCACGCGTCCGCGTCGTACATGGCCTGCGCTGTCGCCTGTGCGAGTGCTTCGGGGGTGCGTGCTTCGATGGGCTGGCTCATGTCAGCAGCCCTCGAAGCGCGGCGCGCGTTTCTCGATGAACGCCTGAACGCCTTCCGAATAATCGTGCGACTGGCCGAGCTTGCGCTGCAGGTCGCGTTCCAGATCCAGCTGCTGATCTAGTGTCTGCGTGATGCTTTCGCGCATCGCCTGCTTGATTGCGGCGATGGCCAGGGTCGGCTGCTGCGCGAGCTGGGCCGCGAGTTGCCGGGCGTTCGCGGCGAGCGCGTCGTCGTCGACCGCGCGCCAGATCAGGCCCCACTGCTCGGCCTGCTCGGCGCCCAGCTTGTCGCCGGTCAGCGCGAGGCCGAGCGCGCGAGCCATGCCGACGCGCTGCGGCAGGAACCAGGTGCCGCCGGAATCCGGTACGAGCCCGATCTTCACGAAGGCCTGGATGAAACTGCTCGAGCGCGCAGCCAGCACGAGGTCGCATGCGAGCGCGAGGTTGGCGCCGGCGCCGGCGGCCGTGCCGTTGACGGCGGCGATCACGGGCATCGGCAGGCGCTGCAGGCGCCGGATCAGCGGATTGAAGTGCTCGTCGATCAGCGTACCGAGATCGGTCGACGCGCCGGGCGTGAAGTCGAGGTCGGCGAGGTCCTGCCCCGCGCAGAAGCCGCGCCCCGCGCCCGTCAGGATCAGCGCGCGCACGCCGCTGCCTTCGATTTCATCAAGTGCCGATTGCAGCTCGCGGTGCATCGACCGCGTAAAGCTGTTCAGCTTGTCCGGCCGATTGAGGGTGATCGTGGCCACGCGGGCGGCTTGATCGATATCCAGCTGAATTGCCTGATATGACATGCAGTGTCTCCTTCATGACTCCGTTATAGACGGGGCACGCATTTGCGTCGGTTACACCCTTACACCCGTTCAATCGCGAGGGCGATGCCTTGGCCCACGCCGATGCACATCGTACAGAGCGCGAAGCGCCCACCGGTGCGTTCGAGCTGATAAAGCGCCGTGGTGACGAGACGTGCGCCGGACGCGCCCAGCGGATGACCGAGCGCAATCGCGCCGCCGTTCGGGTTCACGCGCGGATCGTCGTCGGCGACGCCGAGCATCCGCAGTACCGCGAGCCCTTGCGATGCGAATGCCTCGTTCAGCTCGATCACGTCGAACTGATCGATCGTCATGCCGAGTTGCCGCAGCAGTTTCTGTGCGGCGGGGGCCGGGCCGATGCCCATCACCCGAGGTTCGACGCCAGCGGTCGCCATGCCGATGACACGTGCGCGGCGGCGCAGGCCGTACTGGTCGGCCGCTTCCGCGTTGGCGAGCAGGAGCGCGCATGCGCCGTCGTTGACCCCCGACGCATTGCCGGCCGTTACCGTGCCGTCGGGCCGCACGACGCCCTTGAGCTTCGCGAGCGCCTCGAGCGACGTCTCGCGCGGATGCTCGTCGCGTGCGACGACGAGCGCGTCGCCTTTCTTCTGCGGAATCGTCACGGGCACGATTTCCTGCGCGAGCGTGCCGTCCTGCTGCGCACGCGCGGCCTTCTGCTGGCTGCGCAGCGCGAACTGGTCCTGGTCGGCGCGGCTGATGCCGTAGTCGGTCGCGACGTTTTCTGCCGTTTCCGGCATCGAATCGACGCCGTGCTGCTGCTTCATCAGCGGATTGATGAAACGCCAGCCGATCGTCGTGTCGAAGATGTCGGCTTGCCGTGCGAATGCGCTCGCCGACTTGCCCATCACGAACGGCGCGCGCGTCATGCTCTCGACGCCGCCCGCGATCATCAGTCGTGCCTCGCCGGACTTGATTGCGCGCGCGGCGGAACCGACCGCATCCATCCCCGAGCCGCACAGGCGGTTGAGCGTCGTGCCCGGCACGCTGGTCGGCAGGTCGGCCAGCAGCGCGGACATGCGTGCGACGTTGCGGTTGTCTTCGCCGGCCTGGTTCGCGCAACCGTACAGCACGTCGTCGACCGCGGACCAGTCGACGTCGCGGTTGCGCTCGACCAGCGCGTTGATCGGCACCGCGCCGAGATCGTCGGCTCGAACGTCTTTCAAGGCGCCGCCGTAGCGGCCGATGGGAGTGCGAATCGCATCGCAGATGTAGGCGTCAGTCATGGGCGTATTGGTGAAAAACGAACCCGCCGGGTGGCGGATTCGTTCATGGTAGAGGACGGTGGCGCGTTTGCACGTCGGCCGTACGGGTTATGCCGTTTGGCCAGCTTCCGCGGGGGCGGCTTTCGGGGCAACATGCACACGGCTTTGCACGACGCGGAACCGGTTGGCGACGAAGGCCGGGTCGGCCAGTGCCGCATTGGCTGCCGGATTGGCGCCCGTGCCGTGGAAGTCCGAGAACGCGGCGGACTGGTTGACGAACACACCGCCCGTGAGGTTGATGGACAGCGGGACGCCGCCGCGCACCGCAGCGTCGTGCGCCGCGTCGATCACTGCATCGTCCGTGCTGTAGACGGACAGCGTGAGCGCGCCGTGCTCGGCGGCGATTTCGCCGGCGAGATCGAGCGACTGGGCGGTCGAATCGGTCGCGATGACGAACGAAATCGGGCCGAACCACTCCTGCGTGTATTTTTCGCGATCGGCGACGTCGAGCTGGAGCACGAGCGGGGTGCGCACGCGAGCGTCGGCGAAGGCGGGGTGTTGCAGCGACTGGCTGTCGGCGAGCACGCGGCCGAGCTTGCGTGCGTCGTCGATTCGCGCGGTCACGCCATCGTTCTGGATCGCGCCGATCAGTTCGACGGAGCGCGCCGGATCGCCGGTCAGCTTCTGGACCGCCACCGCGATCGCCTGGGCGACGTCGTCGAAGCCGACATGGCCTTCAGCCGTCCGGATACCGTTGCGCGGTACGTAGATGTTCTGCGGCGCCGTGCACATCTGGCCGGAATACAGCGCCAGCGAAAACGCGATGTTCCTGGCGACGGCCTTCAGATCGTCCGCGGAATCGATCACGATCTGGTTGACGCCCGCCTTTTCGGTATAGACCTGGGCCTGGTGGGCGTTCCGTTCGAGCCACGTACCGTTCTGCGTGCTGCCGGTGAAGTCGATCAGCTTGATTTCCGGGCGGAGCGCGAGGTCCTGCACGAGGGCGCCGTCATTCGGCTCGGTCGCGAGGAGCGTGACGACGTTCGGATCGAATCCGGCTTCGAGCAGCACGTCGCGTGCAATGCGAACGGTGATCGCGAGCGGCAGGATCGCACCGGGGTGCGGCTTGACGATGACCGTGTTGCCCGTCGCCAGATCGGCGAAGAGGCCCGGGTAGCCGTTCCAGGTCGGGAACGTGCAGCAGCCGAGCACGAGGCCGGTGCCGCGCGGGACGATCGTGTAGCGCTTGTGCATCGCGAGCGGCGGGTTCTTGCCCTGCGGCTTTTCCCAATGCGCATCGGCGGGAATGCGGCGAAGTTCGTCCCACGCGTACGCAACCGCTTCGAGCGCGCGGTCCTGCGCGTGCGGGCCGCCGGCCTGGAACGCCATCATGAACGCCTGACCGGTCGTGTGCATGACGCTGTACGCAATCTCGAAGCTGGCGCGATTCAGGCGCGCGAGGATTTCCATGCTGACGCCGATCCACGCGGTCGGGCCGGCTTCGCGCCACGCCCGCTGGGCTGCCGCTGCAGCGGCGATCAGTTCGTCGGGTGTCGACTTCGGGTACCGCACGCCAAGCCCGATGCCGTACGGCGAGCGCTCGGCGCCAACCGTCTCGCCCGATGCGGGCTGGTCGAGCACGAAGGTCTTGTCGAGGTGCGATTTGAACGCGGCTTCGCCGTCGGCATTCGCACTTTCCCCGTACACTTTGGGGCTCGGCATTTCGACGTACGGGCTCCAGTAGCCGCGGCTCTCGATGGCGGCGAGTGCGTGCTTCAGCGTGTCTTCGTGCTTCGTGAACAGTGGGTGGGTCATGACGGCAGCCTGATGGACGTTGAGGGGATCGAATCGATTAATTAACCGACCGGTTGGTCGGAGAATGGTAGCATCAAATTATTCGCATGTGCGAGGCGTTTCTCATTTCATTGAGCGAGGAGAAATAGATGGCTTACGAGAACATCCTGGTGGAGACCCGCGGTCGTGTCGGCCTCATTACGCTGAACCGGCCGAAGGCGCTGAATGCGTTGAACGACGCGCTGATGGACGAACTGGGCGCCGCTCTCAAGGTGTTCGATGCGGATGACGGCATCGGCGCGATCGTCGTGACGGGCAGCGAGAAGGCGTTCGCGGCCGGCGCGGACATCGGCATGATGGCGACGTATTCGTATATGGATGTCTACAAGGGCGAATACATCACGCGAAACTGGGAGACCATTCGCCAGATTCGCAAGCCGATCATTGCGGCGGTGGCCGGGTTCGCGCTGGGCGGCGGCTGCGAGCTGGCGATGATGTGCGACATGATCTTCGCGGCGGACACGGCGAAGTTCGGTCAACCCGAGATCAAGCTGGGCATCATGCCGGGTGCGGGTGGCACGCAGCGCCTGCCGCGCGCGGTATCGAAGGCCAAGGCGATGGACATGTGCCTGACGGCGCGGTTCATGGACGCGGCCGAGGCGGAGCGTGTGGGGCTCGTGTCGCGCGTGCTGCCGGCGGACAAGCTGCTCGACGAAGCCATTGCGGCTGCGGCGACGATTGCCGAGTTCTCGCTGCCGGCGGTCATGATGATCAAGGAGTCGGTGAACCGCGCATACGAGTCGACGCTGGCCGAGGGCGTGCATTTCGAGCGTCGGCTGTTCCATTCGCTGTTCTCGACCGAAGACCAGAAGGAAGGGATGGCGGCGTTCGTCGAGAAGCGGAAGCCGGTGTTCAAGCATCGCTGATACGGCGAGCGACGCAAGGCCCGGGCACTCCTGTCTCTATCTATATGAAGAGTCGCCGAGCGCCTGTGTGGCGGGGCCTGGCTTCAGGCCCGCCGGCTTTTAAAATTTCTTTCACAAACCCGTTGCGCATGCCGGGGCAGATGCCTACAATCACGCCTCTTTCTCGCTGACGGTAACGCGGCGCGGGAGAAGGGGAAGGAAGATGAACCCCGCAGTCGCAACGAGGTAGTAAAAAGTTGTTGACGAACTGCGAAACAGCGTTCATAATCTCATTTCTCTGCTGCTGAAAACGCAGCGCTGTTGAGAAGCCAAGCTTCTCGCAGAAACGCTCTTTAAAAATTAACAGCCGATAAGTGTGGGCGCTTGATGACAGCGAGCCCGATCCTCGGATCGGGATAGCAAAAGTATCAAGAGTCTCACACTAAAGTAAGTCAGGTTTATGAAGCAATT
>NZ_JAAGPL010000116.1:0-27402 GCF_017104785.1 Burkholderia sp. Ac-20353
GCCCATGTAGAAGTGCACGTTGCCGTATTCGGACGCGATCATCACGCCGGCGAGCGCCGCGAGCGCCGAGCCGATCATGAAGGTCGCCGAGATCACGAAGTTCGGGTTCACGCCCATCAGGCTCGCGGTGTTCGGGCTTTCCGCGATCGCGCGCATCGCGCGGCCGAGCTTGGTCTTGTGCACGAGCAGCAGCAGGCCGCCCATCACGAGGAACGCAACGGCGATGATCACGATTTCCGTCATCGAGATCACGGCGCCGGGCGTCGTGTCGGTCGCCTTGATCACGTTGATCGGGTCGGTCGGCAACAGCTGCGGGAACGGCATCGGGTTGCGCGACCAGATGATCATCGCGGCCGTCTGCAGCAGGATCGACACGCCGATCGCGGTGATCAGCGGGGCAAGGCGCGGCGCGCGGCGCAGCGGCCGGTACGCGACCCGCTCGATCGTGTAGCCCACGCACGCGCAGACGATCGCGGCAATGCCGAGGCCGATCGTCAGCGTCGCGATGTTGCCGAGCTGCGGGAAGTGGTTCTGCAGCACGGTGATCGCCGACAACGCAACCATCGCGCCGATCATCAGCACATCGCCGTGCGCGAAGTTGATGATGCCGAGAATGCCGTACACCATCGTGTAACCCAACGCGATGATGGCGTACACACTGCCGAGCACCAGCCCGTTGAGGATCTGCTGGACGAAGATATCCATTTAAAGCTCCTTGGCCCATGCTGCCGGAAGAGGCTTCGCCCCGCGGGTAAGCGAGGAATCACGTCGTCTCGGCGGCACTGCGAGTACTAGAAAAGACCGGTAAGGGTGGATCGTCCCGGCGTGCGCCGCCCGGCCTGTACGGCCGGACCTGCCGCCGGAGCGGATACAGAAACGGCACCGCACTGTTCCGGTGCCGTCACGAGTCCCGTCGCTACATCGTCACGACATCGAGGACGGTGTTCTTTGCCTCCTTGAAGTCGTAGAGCGTCATCGCCCGCTCTTTCGGATCGCCGTTCGGCGCGAATGCGATGTGACCGATCACCCCGCGGCAGTCGGTCGACGGCATCGCAGCCAGCCCCTTGGACGTGTCAGTCGAGTTGGCGCGCTTCATTGCATCGACGCTCACGTAGACCTCGTCATACGTGAACACCGCGTGAATCTGTCCGCCCGTGGCCTCGACGGTATTCGCGAATTCGTCTGCCAGGCCCTGCCCGTAGGCGGTCGCATCGTCGGCGACCGTAAAGCGCTTCGCGCGGAGCGCATGCAATGCGTGGTTCGCGAGCGCAGAGCCTTGCTGCGCATCGTTTGCGGCGACCCGTTCCAGCCGCACCGGACGACCATCGATCGTCAGGCCATGCGTGTTGATTTCGTCGATCGCCAAACCTGCCCCGTTCTCATTGTCCTTGCCAGGATGCGCAATGCTGCCCGTCAGCGGGGCGGCATGACCGATTCTGACGGCGCGCACGTCGCTGGCCAGCGGTGCCGCGGACGCCGCAGCCTCCCTGCCCGCCCCGTCGTCGCTCTTTTTGCTGCAGGCGGCAAGCATTGCAACCGCTGCGGCGACGGACTCGGCGTAAGCCAACTTCACATGCATCAAATAGGTCTCCCGCGCCTTGCCAAAATCCGGTTTCACGACCGCTCAGGCATGAAAACGGGCGAATTGTAACTCCATTTATAGGACGCCAATATTCCTGATTTGATGGGGTTTTCCTGCATTGCAACCAATTTTGAGACACAGGTCAGGCCGCGAATAGCAACCCGGTTGCACCATCATTGGGAAAGTTGGTTGCAACTGCAATCGCGAAGTGCAAAAAAAAGCGCGCCCTGGGGGCGCGCTTCGGTGTAGCTCTGGGGTCGTTCAGGATCCGTCGGCAGGCGGCAGGTTCAGGCCGCGCGGCAGCGGGAACGACACGTTCTCCTCGATCCCGTCGAGCGCGCGCACATTGCGCACGCCGAGTTCGCGCAGACGCGCGATGACCGCCTGCGCGAGCACCTCGGGCGCCGACGCGCCGGCCGTCACGCCGATGCGGCGCTTGCCCGCGACCCAAGCCGGATCGATCTGCTCGGGCGCATCGACCATGTATGCGGCGACGCCGCGCTTCTCGGCCACCTCGCGCAGGCGGCTCGAATTCGAGCTGTTGGGACTCCCGACGACGATCACGACATCGCACTGCGGCGCCATGAACTTCACCGCATCCTGACGGTTCTGCGTCGCATAGCAGATGTCCTGCTTCTTCGGCTCGCGGATCATCGGATACTTCGCCTTCAGCGCGGCGATGATCTCGGCCGCGTCGTCCACGGACAGCGTCGTCTGCGTGACGAGCGCGATGCGCTCCGGATCGGCGAGCTCGAGCTTCTGCACGTCCTCGACGCTCTCGACGAGATGCATGCCGCGCTCGACCTGGCCCATCGTCCCCTCGACTTCCGGGTGCCCCTTGTGCCCGATCATCACGATATCGACGCCATCCTGGCGCATCTTCGCGACTTCGACGTGCACCTTGGTGACCAGCGGGCACGTCGCGTCATAGATGCGCAGGCCGCGCACGCCAGCCTCGTCGCGCACCGCCTTCGACACGCCGTGCGCGCTGAAGATCACGGTGTTGCCGGACGGCACTTCCTCGAGCTCCTCGACGAAAATCGCGCCCTTCTTCTTCAGATCCTCGACCACGTACTTGTTGTGGACGATCTCATGGCGCACGTAGATCGGCGCGCCGTGCATCGCGATCGCGCGCTCGACGATCTCGATCGCGCGATCGACGCCCGCGCAGAAGCCGCGCGGCTGCGCCAGCAGGATTTCCGCGTCGGCGGCGACGGTCGGCCCGGACAGCGTATCGGTGGTGCTCATGATTACAGGATCCCGATGATTTTCACTTCGAACGTGAGCGCCTGGCCCGCGAGCGGATGATTGAAATCGAACAGCGCGGAGGTCTCGCCGATCTCCTTCAGCACGCCTGCATATCGGCCGCCGTCCGGCGCATTGAACTCGATCAGGTCGCCCGGCGTGAAATCGTCGCCGACCATGCCGTTCTCGCGCAGCGTCGCGAGCGTCACGCGCTGCAGCATGTCGGGATTTCGGGGACCGAACGCCTGTTCGGGCGCTAGCTGAAAAGTCGAATGGTCACCGACCCTGAGCCCGACCAGAATCTGTTCCAGCGAGGGCGCCAGTTGTCCCGCGCCGAGCAGAAGCGTTGCGGGTTTGTCGGAGAAGGTGTTGACGATGTCGGCGCCGTCGGCGAGGGCCAACCGGTAATGCAGCGTGACGTGCGAACCGGGCTTCACTTCGGATAGATCGATAAGGCTCATGAATGACTCGTTCAGTCGGCGCCCGAAACGGCCGAGAGGCCCAGCGCAAAACTCTTATTGTAAGTCACCTGAGCGCGCAAGGCGGAAAGTGCGACGACGGCGCGCAGGCCCCACAGCCGTCAATGGAGAATCAACGATGCCGCAACAATTCTTGTCATTGTTCGAATGCCGCGACGACGCGAGGCCCACGCCCGCTCCGTCCGGCCCGTCCGTTCAGCGCAAGCGCCGCACCGCGCGCGCAAAGGAAACGGGGCTGCCGCGCGAGCGCCTGCTCACGCGCGGGCCCGCCGCGCTGACCGACGACGAGCTGATCGCGCTGCTGCTCGGCACCGGCGTGCCCGGCCACAACGTGTTCGACAACGCCCGCGCGCTGCTCGCACAGTTCGGCGACTCGCTGCGCGGGCTGCTCGACGCGACGCCGGACGATTTCCGCGGCCGCCCGGGAATCGGCGACGCCCGCATCGCGCTGCTCTCGGCCGTTGCCGAGCTCGGGCGGCGCGCGCTCGCCGAAAAGGCGCGCGAGCGGTTGCTGATCGAGTCGCCCGGCGCAGTCGAGGATTTTCTGCGGCTCAAGATCGGCACGCGCCCGTATGAAGTGTTCGTCACGCTGTTTCTCGATGCCCGCCATTGCCTGATCGACACCGAGGAAAGCGCGCGCGGCTCGCTGACGCGGATGGCCGTCTACCCGCGCGAAATCGTGCGCCGCGCGCTGTCGCTGAATGCCGCTGCGCTGATCGTCGCGCACAACCACCCGTCCGGCGCCGTGCAGCCGAGCGCGGAAGACCGGCGCCTGACCCGCGTGCTGCGCGACGCGCTCGCACTCATCGATGTGCGGCTGCTCGACCACATCGTCGTCGGCGTGGGCGACACTTTCTCGTTCGCGGGCGCCGGTTGGCTGTAGACTGTGCGCCCGGCGAGCCGCCCCCGAGTGCGGTCAACAGCGCAGCGAAATTAGGTTTGATTTTTCTGAACTTTTTCTGCTAGAATCGCCGTCTGTCTTTTTTCCAACCAGTTCTAGCCATCGAAGGGCCTTGTCTGTAAGGGCTTGGGCGTTTTCGGAGTGCAGTCATGGATCACGTGTCTGCTCGATGGGAACCTTCAGCGGCGATCGAACCCCGAATTTAGCGTATTAGGAGTGCTCTCATGGCACGCGTATGCCAAGTAACTGGGAAAGCGCCGATGAGCGGCAACAACGTTTCCCACGCGAACAACAAGACCAAGCGTCGCTTCCTGCCGAACCTGCAAAACCGCCGGTTCTGGGTTGAAAGCGAAAACCGTTGGGTGCGCCTGCGCGTCTCGAACGCCGGCCTGCGCCTGATCGACAAGAACGGCATCGATTCCGTGCTCGCTGACCTGCGCGCACGCGGCGAAGCCTAAGCCCAAGGAGCAGAATCATGGCAAAAGGCGCACGCGACAAGATCAAGCTTGAGTCGACCGCTGGTACGGGTCACTTCTACACGACCACGAAGAACAAGCGCAACATGCCGGAAAAGATGGAGATCATGAAGTTCGATCCCGTCGTCCGCAAGCATGTGGCGTACAAGGAAACCAAGATCAAGTAATCTCCTGGTTCCTGCCAGCCTGACGATGACCAGAAAGCCCCGCAATCGCGGGGCTTTTTGTTTTGCGCGCACGCTCGGGCCCGACGCGGTATGCTCTCCCCTTTCCGCGGTTTTGCCGCCGGACACACAAGACCAAGAGTGCAATGACGGAGATGCAGCAATGAAATTCGACGTGGCGATCGTCGGCAGCGGCCTGGCCGGACTGTCGGTCGCGCTCAATCTGGCCAGCACGCGACGCGTCGCGCTGATCGCGAAGCGTACGATGATGGAGGGCGCGAGCGACAACGCGCAAGGCGGCATCGCCGCGGTGCTCGATTCCGCGGACAGCATCGAGAACCATGTCGACGACACGCTGGTCGCCGGCGGCGGCCTGTGCGACGAGGGCGCGACGCGCTATATCGTCGAGCACGGCCGCGAAGCGATCGAGTGGCTGATCTCGCAAGGCGTGCCCTTCACGAAGGACGACGCCGCCGAGCTCGGCTTCCACCTGACCCGCGAAGGCGGCCACAGCCATCGGCGCATCATCCACGCGGCCGACGCGACTGGCCATGCGGTGCTCGCGACGCTGTCCGAACGCGCGCGCCAGCACCCGAACATCACGTTCTTCGAGAATCACCACGCGATCGACCTGATCACGTCGGAGCGCCTCGGCCTGCCCGGCCGCCGCTGTCACGGCCTGTATGCGCTCGACGTCGAGAACGGCCGCACGATCACGATCGAGGCGCCGCACACGGTGCTCGCGACCGGCGGCGCAGGCAAGGTCTACCTGTACACGACGAACCCGGACACCGCGACCGGCGACGGCATCGCGATGGCGTGGCGCGCTGGCTGCCGGGTCGCGAACATGGAGTTCATCCAGTTCCACCCGACCTGCCTGTTCCATCCGTACGCGAAGTCGTTCCTGATTTCCGAGGCCGTGCGCGGCGAAGGCGGCCTGCTGAAGCTGCCGGACGGCACCCGCTTCATGCCCGCGCACGACCCGCGCGCGGAACTCGCGCCGCGCGACATCGTCGCGCGCGCGATCGACTTCGAGATCAAGAAGCGCGGGATCGACTGCGTGTATCTCGACATCAGCCATCAGCCGGAAGCGTTCCTGCGCGAGCATTTTCCGACGATCCACGCGCGCTGCCTCGAGTTCGGGATCGACATCGCGAAACAGCCGATTCCGGTCGTGCCGGCCGCGCACTACACGTGCGGCGGCGTCGTCACCGATCTCGCGGGCCGCACCGACCTCGCGGGCCTGTACGCGGTCGGCGAAACGTCATATACGGGGCTGCATGGCGCGAACCGCCTCGCAAGCAACTCGCTGCTCGAATGCCTCGTGATCGGCCGCGCGGCCGCCGAAGCGATCGAGACAGCCGGCTACGACGCCGAATCGGCCGGCAAGCTGCCCGCATGGGACGAGAGCCGCGTGTCCGACGCGGATGAGGAAGTCGTCGTTGCGCACAACTGGGACGAATTGCGGCGCCTGATGTGGAACTACGTCGGCATCGTGCGCACCGACAAGCGTCTCGAGCGTGCCCGACACCGGCTGTCGCTTCTGCGCGACGAAATCCAGGAGTATTACGCGAACTTCCGCGTGACCCGCGACCTGCTCGAACTGCGTAACCTCGTCGACGTCGCGACGCTGATCGTCAAGAGCGCGCAGTCGCGCCGCGAAAGCCGCGGGTTGCATTACAGCCGCGACTGGCCGCATGCGCTGCCGAAGGCATTGCCGAGCGTGCTGATGCCGAAAGCGCGCCGCTGACGTCGCGCGCGTCGGGCCGACGAAGCTGTCGAGCCCACGAAAAAAGCCGTTGGCGTTCGAGCGCCAACGGCTTTTTCATCTGCGGATTGCACCCCGCGATCAGTCGACGATTCGCATCGAATAGTCGGTCGCGCGCACGTCCTTCGTCAGCGCGCCGATCGAGATGCGGTCGACGCCGGTCTCGGCGATCGCGCGCACCGTATCGAAGTTGACGCCGCCCGACACTTCGAGCACCGCGTTGCCGTTCGCCACGCGCACCGCGTCGCGCATCATGTCGAGCGAGAAGTTGTCGAGCAGCACCGACTTCGCACCATGCGCGAGCGCCGTGTCGAGCTGCGCGAGCGTCTCGACCTCGACCTGCACCGGCACGCCCGCGTTCAGTGCGAACGCCGCGTCGAGCGCCTCGCCCACGCCACCCGCCGCCGCGATGTGGTTTTCCTTGATCAGGATGCCGTCGTACAGCGCGAGCCGCTGGTTCGCGCCGCCGCCGACCCGCACCGCGTACTTCTGCGCGAGCCGCAGGCCCGGCAG
The DNA here is from genome assembly GCF_017104785.1 of Burkholderia sp. Ac-20353. Lineage (NCBI taxonomy): Bacteria > Pseudomonadati > Pseudomonadota > Betaproteobacteria > Burkholderiales > Burkholderiaceae > Burkholderia > Burkholderia sp. Ac-20353. The sequence goes on from NZ_JAAGPL010000116.1 coordinate 7,129, forward strand.
CGTCTTGCGCGTATCGAGGATCTTCGCGCGCGTGCCTTCGATCCGGTCGACGTAGCGCCGCGTTGCGGTCGCGACGCCCGACAGCAGTTGCAGGAAATTGAGCCCGTTGCGCTCCGCGGTCAGCAGCGCGCGGGCCGGCCCTTCGAGTTCGCAGACGGTCGAATCGGCCGTCATCAGGTCGCCTTCGCGGTAGTGCCAGCGCACGTCGATCGCCGGATCGATCCGGCGCATCACGGCGTCGAACCACGGCACACCGCACAGCACGGCCGCTTCGCGGACGATGATGCGGGCGCGGCGGCGCTCGTCGGCCGGCACGAGCCGCCCGGTCTGGTCGCCGGGGCCGACGTCCTCGGCCAGCGCATCGGCGACGTTGCGCGCGAGCGCGTCGTCGAACGCAACGCCGTACTGCTCGCGGATCGTCGCGTAGAGCGGGGAGACTGCGGACGGGGAGACTGCGGGCGAGGAAACTGCGCTGGTCATGCGGCCCCCACGTTCGCGAACAGTTGCTGGTCACGCTGCAAATCGCCGCTCGCCTGAACGCGCTTCTTGTGGGCCGCCGCGAAATCGAGCATCCGGTCGATCGGCAGGCGCGCGCGCTCGCCGATCGCCGGATCGACGAAGATCTCGTTGTGGCCGCGCTCGAGCACGTCCGCGAGGTTCGCGAGGCCGTTCATCGCCATCCACGGGCAGTGCGCGCAGCTCTTGCAGGTCGCGCTGTTGCCGGCCGTCGGCGCGGCGATGAAGGTCTTGCCGGGCGCAGCGAGCTGCATCTTGTGCAGGATGCCGAGATCGGTCGCGACGATGAAGCGCGTCGCGTCGAGCTTGACCGCGGCATCGATCAGTTGCGTCGTCGAGCCGACGACATCAGCCTGCGCGACGACGTTCTCCGGCGACTCCGGGTGGACGAGCACCTTCGCGTCCGGATACTCGGCGCGCAACAGGTCGAGCTCGATGCCCTTGAATTCGTCGTGCACGAGACACGAACCCTGCCACAGCAGCATGTCCGCGCCGGTCTTCTTCTGGATATAGCTGCCGAGATGACGGTCCGGCGCCCAGATGATCTTCTCGCCGCGCGCGTGCAGGTCGGCGATGATCTCGAGGCCGATCGACGACGTGACCATCCAGTCCGCGCGCGCCTTCACGGCGGCGCTGGTGTTCGCGTAGACGACGACGGTGCGGTCCGGGTGTGCATCGCAGAACGCGGAGAACTCGTCGACCGGGCAGCCGAGGTCGAGCGAGCAGGTCGCATCGAGATCCGGCATCAGGATCCGCTTGGTCGGGCTCAGGATCTTCGCGGTCTCGCCCATGAACCGGACGCCGGCGACGACGAGCGTCTGCGCGTCGTGGTCACGGCCGAAGCGGGCCATTTCGAGCGAATCGGCGACGCAGCCGCCCGTTTCGTCGGCAAGCTCCTGCAATTCGGCGTCCACGTAATAGTGCGCAACCAGCACCGCCTTCTCGCGCACGAGCAGCGCCTTGATGCGCGCCTTCAGCGCCGCGCGCTCCTCGGGGGACGGCGTTTCGGGCACTTTCGCCCATGCCTGCCCGATGCCGCAGGCAGCCCCTGCCGCAACCGGTCGGTCGTACTCGACGGGTTTGATCGTCGACTGCATCTCCATATCTCCTGTCGGTGAGAGTTAGTGCTTTAGCACTTACTCTCGCCCCATGCTTCGCGGTCGGTGAGAGTTAGTGCTTCAGCACTTACTCTCGCCCCATGCTTTACGCTCGCCCAAAAGAAAAAACCCCGCCAGCGCGGGGTTTGTGACGTCCTGAGATTCTAATCGATTTCGAATCAGGCGTAGCGGCGCAGGCGCGTCGCAAACTCCTGCAACGACTTGATGCCGCTTTGTTCGGCGCGATGGCACCAATCCTGCAATTGGGCCAGCAGCTGTTCGCGCGATGCGGTCGAACGATCCCAGATCGCGGCCAGATCCTTGCGCAGCTGGAAATACGTGTGCAGCTTCTGGCTGTTCGCGAAGATCTCCGGCAGCAGCTTCTTCTGCGGCTCGTCGAGGCCGTCCTCGTCCTTGTGGAACCACTTGCGCGCGCCGCGCATCAGCTGGTACTTGTCGCTCGAGCCGAGATCCTTCAGGCGCACGAGCTCCTGGCGGTACGCACGCTTGACGGCCTTGCCGTAACGCGCCATCACCTCGTAGCGGTTCGACAGCACGGCCTGCAGCGTTTCCTGGTCGAGCACCGTCTTCGGCTTGTTCAGGCGCGGCGTCGGCGCGACCTTCTTCACCTTTGCGAGACCGAACGCGGACATGATGCGGATGTACATCCAGCCGATGTCGAACTCGTACCACTTGTTCGACAGCTTCGCGGACGTCGCGAACGTGTGGTGGTTGTTGTGCAGTTCCTCGCCGCCGATCACGATGCCCCACGGGAACAGGTTCGTGCTCGCGTCGGCCGAGTTGAAGTTGCGGTAGCCCCAGAAGTGGCCGAAACCGTTGACGACGCCCGCCGCCCAGAACGGGATCCAGACCATCTGCACGGCCCACACGGTCAGGCCGACCACGCCGAACAGCGCGACGTCGATCACCAGCATCAGGCTGATGCCGAGGATCGGGTATTTCGAGTAGACGTTGCGCTCGACCCAGTCGTTCGGCGTGCCGTGCCCGAACTTGCGCATCGTTTCTTCGTTCTTCGCTTCCGCGCGATACAGCTCGGCGCCTTCGAGGAACACCTTCCAGATGCCGCGCGTCTGCGGGCTGTGCGGATCTTCCTCGGTTTCGCACTTCGCGTGGTGCTTGCGGTGGATCGCCGCCCACTGGCCGGTCAGCATGCCGGTCGTCATCCACAGCCACACGCGGAAGAAATGGCTGGCGATCGGATGCAGCTCCAGCGCGCGGTGCGCCTGGCAGCGGTGCAGGTAGACCGTCACGCCGATGATCGTGACATGCGTGACGGCGAGCGCGAACAGCACGATCTGCCACCACGAGAAATGCAGGAGCCCGTGGGAAAGAAAGTCGAGCAGGGAATTCAACAAGGCAGTTACCTGTGAGGTGAGCGACGTCGGTCACGCGCCGGCGTCAGAAAAATGAAAGCATACCGCGTAATCGACAGAAATTTTACTGCAACTGCTCCAAGTCTTTGTAAAAAATGAATATTTCTTGCCTTGAAGCAACGCCGGGAGTCCATCTGCGGACTCCCCGGAGCCGGCACTCCGCGCCTGGCCCGCTTACATGACTGGATGGCCGGCCGCGGCGCTGCCATCTGCCGGTTGCGCGGCGGCGAAGCCGTCCGGCAGGCCGACGACGCGCACTTCGCGCTGCGGGAACGGGATCGAGATCCTGTGCTCCGAAAAGAGCCGCCAGATGTTGCGGTTCACCGCCGAGCGCACGCCCGACGTGCCTTTCGCGGAATCCTCGATCCAGAAGCCGAGCTCCAGATCGATGCCGTCCGCGCCGAAATTCACCAGATACGGCGCCGGCGCGGGTTCCGCGAGCACGCGGGGCACGCCTTTCGCCGCGTCGGCCAGCACCGCGAGCGCGTGCTCGACGTCGCTCGTGTACGCGACCTGCACCGCGACCTTCGCGTAGCCGCGCGTCAGGTACGACGACTGGTTCTGCACGACGTCGGTGATCAGCTTCTCGTTCGGGATCAGCGTCTCGTTGCCGTCGAGGCCGCGCACGACCGTATAGCGCGTGCGGATCTGCGTGACGACGCCCTGCAGCCCGCCGACGCTGATCGCGTCGCCGAGCCGCAGCGACCGGTCGAGCAGGATGATGAAGCCCGACACGTAGTTGCTCGCGATCTTCTGCAGGCCGAAGCCGAGCCCGACGCCGAGCGCGCCGCCAAACACGCCGAGCACCGTCACGTCGATGCCGACGAGCGACAGGCCGATCAGCACCGCCGCGAACACGAGCAGCGCGCGGCCGACCCGCGACAGCACGACCTTCAGGTTCGCGTCGAGCGTGCTGGCGCGCGCGAGGCGCTCCTCGAGCACCGAGCCGAGCCACATCGCGACCATCAGCGTCACGCAGACCCACAGCGCGCCGGAGATCACCGACAGCAGCGTCAGGTGCGCGTTCGCGACGCGGAACTGCACGCTGTCGAGCCACTGCAGCACGTCGCGCTGGATGCCGAGCACCGTGAGCACCATCGCGGCCCACACGATGAACGACACGAGCCGCTCGACGATGGACAGCCACGCGTGCGTGTGGCCGTCGCGCGCAAACACGCGGCGCGCGAAGAAGAACAGCACGTAGATCAGCGCGATGCCGATCAGCGGCACGAGCGCGAGCGACAGCAGCGACGTCGACATGAACGGGTCGAACGCGAGCTGCGCGATCCCGACGAACACGCTGCCGAACAGCGGAAACAGCGCGCGCTTCAGGCTCTGCGCGCCGGCGCCGGGCGCGCGCCCGGCAGCCTGCCGGCGCGCGTCGATGCGGGCATGCACGAAGCGCGCGGCCAGCCACGCGAAACACAGCGTGCCGACCAGGATCGCCGCCTGCCAGATCATCACCGGCTGGTTGAAATCCTGGATCACCGACGCCAGCCGGCGCGACAGCAGGCGGTTCTGCATCATCGATCGAACCTGCCGTTACTGCGGCGCGCGGCGCTCGAGCACCGCGGCGAAGAAGCCGTCGGTCGCGTGACGATGCGGCCACAGCGACAGGTAGTCGCCCATGTCGAGCTCGATGCGCTGGTCGGCCAGCACCTTCTGCGCCGGCACCAGCACGAACTCCGGATGATCGGCGAGGAACTGCTCGACGATCGCCTCGTTTTCCGCGTGGAGCACGCTGCAGGTCGCATAGACGAGCCGCCCGCCCTTCTTCACGAGACGCGCCGCGCTCGCGAGGATCGACGCCTGCTTCGGCGTGAGCTCGTCGATCGATGCGCGCGACTGGCGCCACTTCAGGTCCGGATTGCGGCGCAGCGTGCCGAGGCCGCTGCACGGCGCGTCGACCAGCACGCGGTCGATCTTGCCGGCGAGCCGCTTGATCTTCGCGTCGTGCTCGCTGTCGATCAGCACCGGGTTCACGTTCGACAGCCCGCTGCGCGCAAGGCGCGGCTTCAGCTTCGCGAGCCGCTTCTCGGACACGTCGAACGCGTACAGCCGCCCGGTCGAGCGCATCATCGCGCCGAGCGCGAGCGTCTTGCCGCCCGCGCCCGCGCAGAAATCGACGACCATCTCGCCGCGACGCGGCGCGACGAGCGAGCACAGCAGCTGGCTGCCCTCGTCCTGCACCTCGATCTGGCCTTCCTCGAACAGCTTGAGCTTCGTGAGCGCCGGCTTGCCGACGACCCGCACGCCGTACGGCGCGAACGGCATCGCGCCGGCGTCGATGCCGTTCGCGCGCAATGCGTCGATCACCTGGTCGCGCGTCGCCTTCTGCGCGTTCGCGCGCAGGTCGAGCGGCGCCGGGTAGTTCAGCGCGGCCGCGAGCTGCGCGAGCTCGTCGGCGTCGAACCGGGCCGACAGCGCCTGCTGGATCCAGTCGGGCAGGTTCGTGCGGATGCGCACCGGCAGGCTCGCCGGGTCGATCTTCGACACGTGCTCGAGCCATGCGGCCTCGGCGGGCGACACGAACGGCTTCAGCGCGTTGCGGCCCATCGTCTGCATCAGGCCGAGCAGCGTCAGGCGCCGCGCGGGGCTGCCCGTGCCGCTCTCGGCGAGGTGCGCGAACTCCATCTTCCGGCGCAGCACCGCGAACACGGCTTCGGCGATCACGCCGCGCTCGGCATGCCCGAGCTTCGGGTGCGCGCGGAAGAACCGGCTCGTCGTCGCGTCGGCGGGGCCGGCGAATTTCAGCACTTCGGTCAGCAAAGTCTCGGTCTGGCCGATCAGGAATCCGTGCAGCTTCATACGCCCTCACTCGTTTCGGGTTGCGGTTGATCCGCGAAAATCCAGCGCGCCTCTTCCGGCGCCACGACCGCACGGCCGTTCTCGAGACGCAGGCGCCCCTCGACGAACCAGCGCACCACGCGCGGATACAGCACGTGCTCGACCGTCAGCACGCGCTGCGCCAGCGCGGCCGCGTCGTCGCCCGCGCGCACGGGCACCGCGCCCTGCGCGACGATCGCGCCGCTGTCGAGTTCGGGAATGACGAAATGCACGGTCGCGCCATGCAGCGCGACGCCCGCATCCAGCGCCTGCTGGTGCGTGTGGATGCCCTTGAAGCTCGGCAGCAGCGACGGATGGACGTTCAGCAGCCGGCCTTCGTATTGTCTGACGAATGCGGGCGTCAGGATGCGCATGAAGCCCGCGAGCACCACGAGATCGGGCGCGAAGCGGTCGATCTCGGCGGCGAGCGCCGCATCGAAGCTGTCGCGGCCGTCGAACGACCGATGGTCGACTACCGCGGTCGCAACCCCGTGCGACGCCGCGAAGGCGAGACCGGCCGCGTCAGGCCGGTTGGCGATCACGGCGGCAACTTGGGCCGGCCACCGCTCCTGCGCGCACGCGCGGACGATGGCTTCCATGTTGCTGCCGCGACCGGAAATCAAGATGACGAGTTTTTTCATCCGCGAATTTTACCATTCGGCCTCCCGTTTCCCGCCTCCTGAGCCGCCTGCCCGCCCGAACGTTTATAATCTTCTGCTTTGCGGCATCCATCCGCCCATTCCCCCGACGCTGCTTCCGCTATCGTGAAAGTCTTCCGCGGCCTGCCCAACGCCGAAAGCCGCGCCCCGTGCGCGCTGACGATCGGCAACTTCGACGGTGTCCACCGCGGCCACCAGGCGCTGCTCGCGCGCGTGCGCGCGGCAGCGGACGCGCGCGGCCTGCCCGTCTGCGTGATGACCTTCGAGCCGCACCCGCGGGAATTCTTCAATCCCGCCGGCGCGCCGCCGCGCATCGCGATGCTGCGCGACAAGCTCGAGGCGCTGCGCGAGAACGGCGTCGACCGGGTGGTCGTCGAGCACTTCAACCATACGTTCGCGAGCCAGTCGCCGGAGGCGTTCGTCGAGCGCACCCTCGTGGGCGGGCTGCATACGCGCTGGATGATGGTCGGCGACGATTTCTGCTACGGCGCGAAGCGCGCGGGCACGTTCGCGTCGCTGAAGGCGGCCGGCGAGCAGTACGGCTTCGAGGTCGAGCAGATGGGCACAGTCGCCGGCAGCGACGGCACGCGCATCTCCAGCTCCGGCGTACGTGCCGCGCTCGCAGCCGGCGATCTCGGGGCCGCCGCGCAGGCGCTCGGCCACGGCTACGCGATCAGCGGCCACGTCACGCACGGGCTGAAGCTCGGCCGCGACCTCGGCTTCCCGACGCTGAACCTGCCAATCGCGCACAAGCGGCCGGCGCTGATGGGGATCTTCGTCGTCCAGGTCCACGGCCTCGCCGACACCCCGCTGCCCGGCGTCGCGAGCCTCGGGCTGCGCCCGACCGTCGTCGATTCGGGCCGCGTGCTGCTCGAAGTCCACCTGCTCGACTGGCACGGCGACGCGTACGGCAAGCTCGTGCGCGTCGAATTCCTGCAGAAGCTGCGCGACGAGGCGAAATTCGACGATCTCGAGGCGCTGTCGCGCGCGATCGCGCAGGACGTCGCGAACGCGCGCGCGTACTTCGCGGCGCACGGCCACGCGCCCGGCAGCCGCACGACCGGCTTCTCGACGTCGGCCACCGACCGAATTAGCTGACCCCGGCTCGCGGCGCTGTGCGCCGCATCCCGGCGCCGCCGATGTGCGCAGGCACCCGCACTCACCCGCGCTCACCCGATTCACGACGCACGAGCGTCCCCCGATTTGATAGCGATCTCATCATGAGCAACAAGAAAGCCGATTCGAAACCGCAGGCCAAGTATCCGGTCAACCTGCTCGACACGCCGTTCCCGATGCGCGGCGACCTGCCGAAGCGCGAGCCGCAGTGGGTCAAGGAATGGGAAGAGCGCGGCCTCTACGAGAAGATCCGCGCGGCCAGCAAGGGCCGGCCGAAGTTCATCCTGCATGACGGCCCGCCGTATGCGAACGGCGACATCCACCTCGGCCACGCGGTGAACAAGATCCTGAAGGACATCGTCGTCAAGTCGCGCAACATGGCGGGCTTCGACGCGCCGTACGTGCCGGGCTGGGATTGCCACGGGATGCCGATCGAGATCCAGATCGAGAAGCAGTTCGGCAAGTCGCTGCCGGCGGCCGAAGTGATGACCAAGGCGCGCGCGTACGCGACCGAGCAGATCGAGAAGCAGAAGCTCGGCTTCAAGCGGCTCGGCGTGCTGGGCGACTGGGCGAACCCGTACAAGACGATGAACTTCGCGAACGAGGCCGGCGAGATCCGCGCGCTCGGCAAGATCATCGAGAAGGGCTTCGTCTATCGCGGCCTGAAGCCGGTGAACTGGTGCTTCGACTGCGGCTCGGCGCTCGCCGAGGCGGAAGTCGAGTACAAGGACCGCACCGACCCGACGATCGACGTGATGTTCCCGTTCGCGGAGCCGGAAAAAACCGCGCAGGCGTTCGGCCTGCCGGCGCTGCCGCGCGCCGACGGCGGCATCGTGATCTGGACTACCACGCCGTGGACGATCCCGGCGAACCAGGCGCTGAACCTGCATCCGGAGATCGTCTACGCACTCGTCGACACCGAGCGCGGGCTGCTGATCATCGCGGAAGAGCGCGTCGCCGCGTGCATGGAAGATTTCAAGCTGACCGGCAGCGTCGTCGCGACGACGCGCGGCGAGAACCTCGTCAACCTGCGCTTCAACCACCCGCTCGCGGCGGCCCACCCCGGCTACAAGCGCACGTCGCCCGTCTATCTCGGCGACTACGTGACGACCGACACCGGCACCGGCGTCGTGCACTCGTCGCCCGCGTACGGCGTCGAGGACTTCGTGTCCTGCAAGTCGCACGGGATGACCGACTCGGACATCATCAACCCGGTGATGGGCGACGGCCGCTACATCGAATCGCTGCCGCTGTTCGGCGGGCTGTCGATCTGGGACGCGAACCCGAAGGTCGTCGACGCGCTGAACGCGGCCGGCACGCTGCTGCGCAACGAGAAGTACACGCACAGCTACATGCACTGCTGGCGTCACAAGACGCCGATCATCTACCGCGCGACGTCGCAGTGGTTCGCCGGCATGGACGTGACGCCGCGCGACGGCGGCGCGACGCTGCGCGAAACCGCGCTCGCAGGTGTCGACGCGACCGCGTTCTACCCGTCGTGGGGCAAGCAGCGCCTGCACAGCATGATCGAGAACCGTCCGGACTGGACGCTGTCGCGCCAGCGCCAGTGGGGCGTGCCGATGGCGTTCTTCGTGCACAAGGAAACCGGCGAGCTGCATCCGCGCACGCTGGAGCTGCTGGAAGAAGTCGCGAAGCGCGTCGAGCAGTCGGGCATCGAGGCCTGGCAGTCGCTCGATCCGCGCGAGCTGATCGGCGACGACGCGAACATGTACGAGAAGAACCGCGACACGCTCGACGTGTGGTTCGATTCGGGCACGACGCACTGGCACGTGCTGCGCGGCTCGCACAACGACGACCTGCAGTTCCCGGCCGACCTGTATCTCGAAGGCTCGGACCAGCACCGCGGCTGGTTCCACTCGTCGCTGCTGACCGCGTCGATGCTCGACGGCTGCGCGCCGTACAAGGGCCTGCTCACGCACGGCTTCACGGTCGACGGCGAAGGCCGCAAGATGAGCAAGTCGCTCGGCAACGGCATCGATCCGCATGAAGTCGCGAACCGCCTCGGCGCGGAAATCATCCGCCTGTGGATCGCGTCGACCGACTACTCGGGCGAGCTCGCGATCTCCGAAGAGATCCTGAAGCGCGTGACGGAAGGCTATCGCCGCATCCGCAACACGCTGCGCTTCCTGCTCGCGAACCTGTCCGACTTCGACTACGCGCAGCACGCGTTGCCGGTCGGCGAGTGGCTCGAGATCGACCGCTACGCGGTCGCGTTCTCCGCGCAGCTGCAGACCGAGCTGCTCGCGCACTACGAGAAGTACGAGTTCCACCCGATCGTCGCGAAGCTGCAGACGTACTGCTCGGAAGATCTCGGCGGCTTCTACCTCGACGTGCTGAAGGACCGCCTGTACACGAGCGCGCCGGATTCGAAGGCCCGCCGCTCCGCGCAGACGGCGCTCCATCACCTCACGCAAGGCCTGCTGCGCGTGCTCGCGCCGTTCCTGTCGTTCACGGCCGAGGAAGCGTGGAAGGTGTTCCAGCCGGCCAGCGACACGATCCTCACGGAAACGTACTACGCGTATCCGGACGTCGCCGGCGCCGATGCGCTGATCGCGAAGTGGACGCTGTTGCGCGACGTGCGCGGCAACGTCACGAAGGCGCTCGAGGAAGCGCGCACCGCGAACCGCATCGGCTCGTCGCTGCAGGCGGAAGTCACGGTGCAAGCGAGCGGCGCACGCTACGACGCGCTGACGAGTCTCGCGGACGACCTGAAGTTCGTGCTGATCACGTCGGCCGCGACGGTCGTCAAGGTCGACGACGAAGCGCAGGAAGGCGTCGACGTGGCCGCGTCGAAATACCAGAAGTGCGAACGCTGCTGGCACTACCGCGACGATGTCGGCGCACACGCCGATCACCCGACGCTGTGCGGCCGCTGCTTCTCGAACCTGTTTGAAAACGGCGAAACCCGGAGCGCTGCGTAAATATGGCGAAAACCCTGTCGAAACCGGCAAGCGGCGCGCTCGCGCCGTGGCTCGGCATTTCGCTGATCGTCATCCTGTTCGATCAGCTGACGAAGATCGCGATCCTGAAGACCTTCGCGTATGGCGCGCAGCACGCGCTCACGTCGTTCTTCAATCTCGTGCTCGTCTACAACCGCGGCGCCGCGTTCGGCTTTCTCGCGGCGGCGGGCGGCTGGCAGCGCTGGGCATTCACCGCGCTCGGCATCGGCGCGACGCTCGTGATCTGCTACCTGCTGAAGCGCCACGGCCAGCAGCGCCTGTTCAGCCTGTCGCTCGCGCTGATCCTCGGCGGCGCGCTCGGCAACGTGATCGACCGGCTCGTCTACGGCCACGTGATCGACTTTCTCGATTTCCACGTCGGCGCGTGGCACTTCCCGGCGTTCAACCTCGCCGATTCCGCGATCACGGTGGGCGCCGTGCTGCTGATCTACGACGAACTGCGTCGCGTGCGCGGCACGCGCTAAGCGCGCATACTCTGCGTCGACGGTCGACCGCGCGCCGGCCGTCTTGATCGACCCCTTCGGAGGCCCGAGTTGGCACACGCAGAACTCGCAGGAAAACACCTTGTCCTCGGCCTGACGGGCGGCATCGCCTGCTACAAGATCGCCGAACTCACCCGCCTGCTCACCAAGGCCGGCGCGACCGTGCAGGTCGCGATGACGGAGGCCGCCACCCAGTTCATCACGCCCGTCACGATGCAGGCGTTGTCCGGGCGCCCCGTCTACACGAGCCAGTGGGACCCGCGCGTCGACAACAACATGGCGCACATCGACCTGTCGCGCGAGGCTGACGCGATCGTGATCGCGCCCGCGTCGACCGACTTCCTCGCGAAGCTCGCGCACGGTTTCGCCGATGACCTGCTGTCGACGCTGTGCGTCGCGCGTGATTGCCCGCTGCTCGTCGTGCCTGCGATGAACCGCCAGATGTGGCAGAACCCGGCCACGCAACGCAACGTCGCGCAGCTGCGCGCCGACGGCGTGTCGGTGCTCGGCCCCGATTCGGGCGCGCAGGCCTGCGGCGAAGTCGGCGACGGGCGCATGCTCGAGCCGGAAGCGATCTACGAGGCGATCGTGTCGCACTTCCAGCCGAAGCGGCTGTCGCACCGCCGCGTGCTGATCACGGCCGGCCCGACGTTCGAGCCGCTCGACCCCGTGCGCGGCCTGACCAACCGGTCGAGCGGCAAGATGGGCTTCGCGCTCGCGCGCGCCGCGCAGCAGGCCGGCGCGGACGTGCATCTGGTCGCGGGCCCGGTCGCGCTGGATACACCGTGGGGCGTCTATCGCCAGGACGTGCAGACCGCGCAACAAATGTATGACGCGGTGATGCACGCGGTGGCCGACGCCGACATCTTCATCGCGGTCGCGGCCGTCGCCGACTGGCGCGTCGCGCAACCGGCCGAGCACAAGATGAAGAAGACTGCCGACCGCAAGATGCCCGCGCTCGCATTCGTCGAGAACCCGGACATCCTCGCATCGGTCGCGGCCCTGCCCGATCCGCCGTTCTGCGTCGGCTTCGCCGCGGAAAGCGGCGATCTCGACGTGCACGGCGACGAGAAGCGCAAGCGCAAGAACGTGCCGCTGCTCGTCGGCAATCTCGGCCCGCAGACGTTCGGCCGCGACGACAATGAAGTCGTGCTGTTCGAAGCGTCCGGCATCACGCGCCTGCCGCGCGCGCCGAAGGACGAACTCGCGCACGTGCTCGTCGACGAAATCGCGAAGCGCCTGCCCGACAACCGCCTGATCTGACCTTGCGCGCGGCAGCGGCCCGCGCTGCCGCCGCGCGCTTTCACCCCATCGACACCCGAATGAAACTCGACCTGAAGATCCTCGACGCGCGCATGCGCGACTACCTGCCCGCCTATGCGACGACCGGCAGCGCCGGCCTCGACCTGCGCGCATGCCTCGACGCGCCGCTGACGCTGAAGCCGGGCGAGACCACGCTCGTGCCGACCGGCCTCGCGATCCACCTCGCCGATCCCGGCTACGCGGCGCTGATCCTGCCGCGCTCGGGCCTCGGCCACAAGCATGGCATCGTGCTCGGCAACCTGGTCGGCCTGATCGACTCCGACTACCAGGGCCAGTTGATGATCTCGACGTGGAACCGCGGCCAGACGGAGTTCGTGCTGAACCCGTTCGAGCGCCTCGCGCAGCTCGTGATCGTGCCGGTCGTGCAGGCGCAGTTCAACATCGTCGACGACTTCGCCGAAAGCGATCGCGGCGCGGGCGGCTTCGGCAGCACCGGCCGTCACTGAACGAAAAAAAAGACAAAACCCCTCGTTCCGGAAAACGAGGGGTTCGTCAGCGATCCGGGGCGACGCACTCGCGTCGCCCTTCAACTATTCAGCCCTTCACCGTCACTCTTCGACCGTCTGCGCGATCCGCACGACCGCCGGCGCAGGCTGCCGCCGCTGCGCGAGCGTCGCGTAGACGACCAGCGCCACCAGCACGCTCAACAGCACCGCCGACGAGCCGATCGTGCCGAGTGCGAGGCCGCCCTTCGCGACCGGCTTCGTCAGCAGATCGCCGACGGTCGCGCCAAACGGACGCGTGAGCACGAACGCAGCCCAGAACAGCAACACGCCCGAGATCCTCGTGAAGTAATGCGCGAGCACGATCACCACGAGCAGCCCGCCGATCAGCAGCGCGCCGCCTGCAAAGCCGAGGCCCGAGCTGTCCGCGAGAAAATCGCCGAGCGCCGTGCCGAGCGTGTTCGAGAACAGGATCGCGATCCAGTACAACATCTCGACCTTGCGCGTGCGGATCTCGTCGACGGACAGCGACTCGCCGCTCAAACGCCACACCGCGAAGATCCCCAGCAGGATCGCGACGAGGATCGACGAACCGGCCGCATAGCCGAGGCCGAGCGTGCGATCCATGAAATCGGACATCGTCGTGCCGGCCGTGCTGGTCGCGACGATCACCGCCCAGTAGATCGCCGGGCGATAGCGCGTCGTCTTCAGCTGTGTGCCGAGCGTGACGAGGAAGAAACCGAACAGCAGGATCGAGCTCACCGCGTAACCGACGTTCAGCGTCATCGACAGCAGGTCGCCGCCGGTTTCACCGAGCGTGGTCGCGCAGATCTTCATGATCCAGAACGCCAGCGTGATTTCGGGTAACTTTTTCATTCGAACCTCTCATGCAGAAATACGTGGCAACGCGGTGCGCACCGCATCACGTTGCAGACGGATCGAATGGTAATCAACGCAGGCTTAACGCCGCCTTAGCATCCGGCATCGCGCGCGGGGTCGGAACGCGAACGGGCAGAACGTGCGCCGCGCCGCTCGGCCGCGGTCAGCGCGCGTGCTGGTGCCGGTAATGCAGCGCGTACGCAAGCGTGAGCAGCACGACGAACACGACGCCGACCGCCATCGTCATCCGGAATTCGCGCGTGAACGCGGTCGTCACGAGGATCGCGGCGAGCAGGCCGGCGCCGAGCAGGCTGCCGAACGGATGCCACCACATCCGGAACGCGAGCGCGGGGCCGCGATAATTGCGCCGAAAGCGCAGATGCGTGACGAAGATCATCATCCACGTGAACAGCGCGCCGAACATCGCGATCGCCATCATCACGGTGAATGCGGTGTCCGGCGACAGCGCGACCAGCACGGCCGCGACCGCGACGCCGCTCGTCGACACCCACAGCGCCGCGCGCGGCACGCCGTTTGCGCCGAGCCGGCCGAACACCGCCGGCGCGAGGCGCGCGCGCGACAGGCTGAACATCATCCGCGTCGTCACGTAGAGCTGGCTGTTCATCGCCGATAGCGCAGCAATCAGCACGACGAAATTGATCACGCCGGCCGCATACGGCACGTGCGTCGCGGCCATCACCTTCACGAACGGGCTTTCGTCGGTGCCGGCCTGGGTCCACGGCACGATCGCGAGCATCAGCGCGAGCGTCAGCAGGTAGAACAGCACGAGCCGGAACACGGTCGAGCGGAACGCGCGCGTGACCGCATGTTCCGGGTCGCGCGCCTCGCCCGCCGCGATCGCGACGGCTTCGATGCTCATGTAGCTGAAGATCGCGACGATCACCGCAACCCACGTGCCCCACGGCCCTTTCGGCAGGAAGCCGCCGTGCGCGGTGTAGTTCGCGAAGCCGATGCCGGACGCCGCCGGCGCCGACCAGACGATATAGGCGCCGAGCACGACGAACACGATGATCGCCGCGATCTTCAGCATCGAGAACGCATACTCGACCGAGCCGTACAGCGTGACGCTCGCCATGTTGACGGCGATCAGCAGCGCCGAGAAGCCGACCACCCAGTACCAGCCCGGCACCGTCGGGAACCAGTACTTCATGAACACCGCGATCGCGCTGATCTCGGTGCCGATCGCGAAGACCACCGCGAACCAGTACGCATAGCGCACGAGAAAGCCGGCGAGCGGCCCGACGTAGTGCTCCGCATAGGCGCCGAACGACCCGGCAGTCGGATGCGCGACGGTCATCTCCGCGAGCGCGCCCATCAGCAGCAGCGCGATCAGCGCGCCGATCGCATACGAGATCAGCACGCTCGGGCCCGCGAGCCCGATCGCGAAGCCGCTGCCGAGGAACAGCCCCGTGCCGATCGCACCGCCGATCGCAATCATCGCCATCTGCCCCGACGACAATGCGTGGCGCAAGCCTTGTTCGCGTTCGACGATGCTGTCGAACGTCCGTTGTAGTTGTGACACTCCCTTTACTCCCCTGCACCCACGCTCGCGCCACCGGCGCCAGATAAAATGAAACGGCGCGGAAGACTTCCCGCGCCGTTGGCATGAAACTACGATTATCGCTTACTCGACTTCGACCGCTTCCTCGTTCGGCTTGTGCGGCGGGTTCGCGAGCTTGTCGAACGACAGCTGCACCTTGTCGCTTTCGTCGACGTCGACCGTCACGTGACCGCCGTTCACCAGCTTGCCGAACAGCAGCTCGTCGGCGAGCGCGCGACGGATCGTGTCCTGGATCAGCCGCTGCATCGGCCGCGCGCCCATCAGCGGGTCGAAGCCGTGCTTCGCGAGATGCTTGCGCAACGCGTCGGTGAACAGCGCGTCGACCTTCTTCTCGTGCAGCTGTTCCTCGAGCTGGATCAGGAACTTGTCGACCACGCGCATGATGATTTCCTCATCGAGCGAGCGGAAGCTGATGATCGAGTCGAGACGGTTGCGGAACTCCGGCGTGAACAGGCGCTTGATGTCGGCCATCTCGTCGCCGGTTTCGCGGCGCGTCGTGAAACCGATCGTCGCCTTCTGCATCGACTCGGCGCCCGCGTTCGTCGTCATGATGATGATCACGTTGCGGAAATCCGCCTTGCGGCCGTTGTTGTCCGTCAGCGTGCCGTGGTCCATCACCTGCAGCAGCACGTTGAAGATGTCCGGATGGGCCTTCTCGATTTCGTCGAGCAGCAGCACGCAGTGCGGCTTTTTCGTGACGGCTTCGGTCAGCAGGCCACCCTGGTCGAACCCGACGTAGCCCGGCGGCGCGCCGATCAGCCGGCTCACTGCGTGACGCTCCATGTACTCCGACATGTCGAAGCGGATCAGCTCGATGCCGAGCGTGAACGCGAGCTGGCGCGCCACTTCGGTCTTGCCGACGCCGGTCGGGCCGGAGAACAGGAACGCGCCGATAGGCTTGTCCATCTTGCCGAGGCCCGCGCGCGCCATCTTGATCGATGCGGCCAGCGCGTCGATCGCCGGATCCTGGCCGAACACGACGCTCTTCAGGTCACGGTCGAGCGTCTGCAGCTTGCTGCGGTCGTCCTGCGACACGCTTTGCGCCGGCACACGCGCGATCTTCGCGATGATTTCCTCGATCTCGCTCTTGCCGATCGTCTTCTTCTGCTTCGACTTCGGCAGGATCCGCTGTGCGGCGCCCGCCTCGTCGATCACGTCGATCGCCTTGTCCGGCAGGTGACGGTCGGTAATGAAGCGCGCCGACAGTTCGGCCGCGGCCGACAGCGCGCCCGACGAATACTTGACGCCGTGGTGCTCCTCGAACCTCGACTTCAGGCCGCGCAGGATCGCGACCGTCTGCTCGACGGTCGGCTCGGTCACGTCGATCTTCTGGAAGCGCCGCGACAGTGCCGCGTCCTTCTCGAAGATGCCGCGATACTCGGTGAACGTCGTAGCTCCAATGCACTTGAGCGTGCCCGACGACAGCGCCGGCTTCAGCAGGTTCGACGCATCGAGCGTGCCGCCCGACGCGGCGCCCGCGCCGATCAGCGTGTGGATCTCGTCGATGAACAGGATCGCGTGCGGGCGCTCCTTCAGTTCCTTCAGCACCGTCTTCAGGCGCTGCTCGAAATCGCCGCGGTACTTGGTCCCCGCGAGCAGCGCGCCCATGTCGAGCGAATAGACCTGCGCGTTCGCGAGGATATCCGGCACTTCGCCACGCGTGATGCGGTACGCGAGGCCTTCGGCGATCGCGGTCTTGCCGACGCCGGCCTCGCCGACGAGCAGCGGATTGTTCTTGCGGCGACGGCACAGCACCTGCACGACGCGCTCGACTTCGGACTCGCGCCCGATCAGCGGATCGATGCGGCCGTCCTTCGCCATCTGGTTCAGGTTCTGCGTGAACTGCGCGAGCGGGGTTTCCTTCTGCGCGTTCGCGTCTTCGCTCTCGCTGTTCGCGTCGCTCGCCTTCGCGGCCTCGCCGCTGTTCGTCTTCGCGATGCCGTGCGAGATGAAGTTCACGACGTCGAGACGCGTGACGCCCTGCTGCTGCAGGTAGTACACCGCGTGCGAATCCTTCTCGCCGAAGATCGCGACGAGCACGTTCGCGCCCGTGACTTCCTTCTTGCCGTTCGACGTCGACTGGACGTGCATGATCGCGCGCTGGATCACGCGCTGGAACCCGAGCGTCGGTTGCGTATCGACGTCGTCGGTGCCCGGGACGGTGGGCGTATTGTCGTGGATGAAATTGCGCAGGTTCTGACGCAGGTCCTCGATGTTTGCCGCGCACGCGCGCAACACCTCGGCCGCCGTCGGATTATCCAGCAGGGCCAGCAGCAGATGCTCGACCGTTATGAACTCATGGCGCGCCTGGCGTGCTTCCATGAACGCCATGTGCAGGCTGACTTCCAATTCCTGGGCAATCATGCTTCCTCCATCACGCACTGCAGCGGATGCCCGGCCTGCCGCGCATGGGTAACGACTTGCTCAACCTTGGTCGACGCGATGTCCCGCGTATAGACCCCACAAACCCCTCGCCCTTCGCGATGGACCTTCAGCATGATCTGCGTGGCCGTCTCGCGATCCTTCCTGAAATACTCCTGCACGACCATCACGACGAATTCCATCGGCGTGAAGTCGTCATTGAGCAGCACCACCTTGTACATCGAAGGCGGCTTCAGCTTCTGCTCCTTGCGTTCCAGGACGGTACTGTCCTGCTTGTCCGGGATAATCGCCATACACCCATTCTAAACAACTCGGACAGGCCCGCAATCCTGCCATAACCCGACCGACTGGCCGGTGCCCTCCCCGGATTCCCGGAAACACGCGATTTCTCGCATGCCATACGAAAGCCGGCTGCGGTGCCGGCTTTCACGCGTGGCGCGCGACACGAATCGTTTCGGAGAATCGCACCGGAACGTCGCGTCCGCATCCAGTATCCCACAAGCCGGGACGGCTCGAACGCGTGTCACTCGAGCCTGGTATATGAGCCGATTATGCGACTTTTCAAGTGCGCGCGCTTGGCCGCATGCTGCAAAGCAAAGCCGGAAAAACCCTGAAAATGGGTTCTTTACAACGTCCCCCTATACGTCTAAAAATTTTCTTGACACTCCAATAAAGAGCGCCAACAATCAAGCTGGCACTTTTTTCAATTTGTCTGAACGGCAAATCGGGAAAGGCCGAGGTGAGCTGTGAGGGGGGAACGGCTGTGTTTTCCGGTCGTTTAGCTTTTCGAGCGTGCTCGTGGTAGGTAGCGACTGTGTGACAGGGGAAGTAGGTATGGCAACTGGTATTGTCAAATGGTTCAATGACGCGAAGGGCTTCGGTTTCATCACTCCCGACGAGGGCGGTGAGGATCTGTTTGCACACTTCTCGGCCATCAACATGCAGGGCTTCAAGACCCTGAAGGAAGGCCAGAAGGTCAGCTTCGAGGTCGTGCAAGGACCGAAAGGCAAGCAAGCTTCGAACATCCAGGCTGCCTAAGGGCATCGGATTTCGGACGAGGGGACCCGGCTAGACGCCGGGTTTCTTTTTTGTGGCCGGCTTTCGATTGGCCGCCCCGCTCGCCTAATCATGTCGCCCGTCGGGCGATTGTCGTGCAGGACTTGCAGATCGCGTTCGCGCATCCGACACGACGCCAACGCTGGCGACACGCCCGCGACACGTCACACGACCTTCAGCGTACCCATCATGCCGAGATCCTCGTGCTCGAGGATATGGCAGTGAAACATGCGCTCGCCGCGCATGTCTTGCCGGGTGGCGATCGTCACGGTCTCGCCGGTCCGCACGTTCACTGTATCGCGCCATGCGCGGAACGGTTCCGGCGTGCGGGTGCCGTTCGACGCACGCTCGATCACCTGGAACTGCGAGCCGTGCAGGTGGAACGGGTGATCCATGTCGGTATCGTTGCGGATCGCCCAGTGCTCGACGTCGCCCACGCGGCTCGTCAAGGTCGCACGGTGCGGTGCGTATGTATCGCCATTGATCGTGAAGCGCATGCCGGCCGGACGCCCGTGCGCGGACGATCCCATCATCGCATCCATGTCCATTTCTTCGCCGAACGCGAGCTCCTTGCGCGCGACCGGCTCGCCGAGCGCCGGCACCGCGCGCAGCGTCGCCGGCAGCGCGCGTGCGGCGGACGGCGCGAACGCGACGTCGGCGAGCGGCAATGCCGGATCCGGCCGCAGGCTGCCGTGGCCGTCGTCGGACATCGCCATCTTGTGCCGGTCGTATTCGGCCTCCTGCAACACCGCGCGTGATGCGCGGTCGCCGGCGCGCACCAGCAGTTCCGCGCGCTCGCCCGGCGCGAGCAGCAGCGACGTGACGTGGCGCGGCGCGTCGAGCAGCCCGCCGTCGGTGCCGGCCTGCTCGAATGCGCGCCCGTCGTCGAACGCGAGCCGCAGATAGCGCGCGCTGCATGCGTTCCACACGCGCCAGCGCTCGTCACCGGCGACGTCGATGCGCGGCCTGCGCGCGCCGTTGACCAGCACGAACTGCCCTTCCCGGCCATTCATCCAGTCCATCATGTCGTTCGGCACGATCGTGCCGTCGCGCGCCAGCTTCAGATCGGACACGAACAGGTTCCGCTCCGGCCAGCCGGCGAGCGGATCGTCGGCCGCACGCACGACGAACGGCCCCGCCAGCCCGCGAAATACCTGCTCGGCCGTCATCATGTGCGGATGCGGGTGATACCAGTACGTGCCCGCGCTTCCCTTCGGCAACGTGAAGCGATAGACGCGCGACGCGCCCGGCGCGATCGGGTCGGACGGGTTGCCGTCCTGCTCGGGCGGCACCGGCAGCCCGTGCCAGTGAATCGTCGACGGCTGCGGCAGCCGGTTCACGAAGCGGATCTCGACCGTGTCGCCTTCGCGGACGTCGATCAGCGGTCCGACAACCGGGCCCTGCGTGCCCGCCCCGAACTGCCAGAACGTCGTCGGGCGTGCGCCGTGCAGCAGCGGGCGCGCAACCGGCTGCGCAACGAGCGTCGCGCGGAACGTTCCCGGCTCGCGGCTCTCGTTCGCGAGCGTGCGCAGCGATGA
>NZ_JAAGPL010000117.1:0-233 GCF_017104785.1 Burkholderia sp. Ac-20353
ATAGGCCGAGAACAGATGTCAACGTCACTCGTCATACACATAGTAGAACGATGACACGCCATACACATCTAAGCACAGCATAACACATCAACACTACAGCAGAGCACACAACCACATATGTGAACATTTACATGTCTTTCTTAACATGATCTCTGTTATTAGCTTATTTGATTCATTATTTATTTTTCATAACTCTACACCAACCAATCTGTTCCACACGTTTTTTTTTTTTT
>NZ_JAAGPL010000118.1:0-27193 GCF_017104785.1 Burkholderia sp. Ac-20353
TGTCAACAACGCGGGCGTGGCCGACTACGAACGCGTCGAGACGATGCCGATGGCGATGTTCGACACGACGATCGAGCACTACCTGCGGATCCCGTTCGCGCTCGCGCAAGCGGCGATCCCGCTGATGCGCGCGCGTGGCGCGGGCTGGATCGTCAACATCGGCTCGGTCACCGCGCTGCCACCGCCGCGGCCGTTCGACGAATTCTCGCGCGCGGGCGGCGCAACCGTATATGCGGCGGTCAAGGCCGCGCTGTCGCGCTTCACACAGGGCCTCGCGGCCGAACTCGAGCCGGACGGGATCGCGGTGAACCTCGTCGCGCCGAGCACCGCAATCCGAACGCCGGGCGCGGCCCGCTACATCCCGGAAGGCTATCCGACCGAAGACGTCGCGTACCTCGCCGAGACGGCGCTCGCGCTGTGCCGGCTGCCCGCGCGCGAGCGCACCGGCGTGATCGCGCACAGCCTGCACTTTCCGCTAGCGCACGGGCTCGCGGTGCACTCGCTCGACGGCCGCACGCCGCTACCGCCGCCGGCGATCCCCGCGTATGCGCATCCGCTCATCAACCCCGAAGGACTTTGAACCATGACTGCATCGCTTCGCATCGACGGCGGCACCGCCGTGATCACCGGCGCGGCCAGCGGCATCGGCAGCGGGCTCGCTCGCCGCGCGGCCGCGCTCGGGATGCGCGTCGTGCTGGCCGACCTCGACCCGGCCAGGCTCGACGCATTCGCCGCGACCCTCGACACCGACGTGCTGTGCGTGCCGACCGACGTCAGCCGGCCCGACGCAGTCGATGCGCTCGCGGACGCCGCGTGGCAGCGCTTCGGCGGCGTCGACCTGCTGTTCAACAACGCGGGTGTGATGGCGACCGGCTTCAGCTGGGAAATCACGCCGGAGCGCTTCGAACGGAGCTTCGCGATCAACGTGCACGGGGTGCTGAACGGCATTCGCAGCTTCGTGCCACGGATGCTCGCGCGCAACGTGCCCGCGCGCGTCGTGAACACGGCGTCGGTCGGCGGGTTCCTGCCGAGCCCGCTGATGTCGCCGTACTCGGCGACCAAGTTCGCGGTGGTCGCGCTGACCGAATCGCTGTACGGCGAACTGAAGATGCTCGGCTCGCCGGTCGGCGTGTCGCTGCTCGCGCCGGGGCCCGTGCAGAGCGGAATCTTCAACGACCCGTTCGGCGACGCGCACGATCGCCCGGCAGTGCGCGGATTCGTCGACACGATGCGCACGATGCTGAACGCGCACGGGCTCACCCCCGACGAATTCGCCGAACGCGTGTTCGACGGGATCCGCGAAGGACGTTACTGGCTGATTCCGCAACCCGAGACGATCGACGGCGCGCTGCAGCGGCGCACGGACGACATCCTCGCCGCGCGCGATCCGTCGCTGCCGTCGCTCTGACCGGCGTCGTGCGCGCACGCGCACGGCGACACCGCCGCGGCGCACATGACTGCACGCCGCGGTCGCGTCGCTTTACCTCTGCATCGGCCGGCAAGCCGGCCATTCGACGGATGCGGGCGGCGGGGTCTCCCACTTACCCCACTTACATCTTCATGCCCGAATGCTGCCTTCCGCTCGGGTCGCCGCCGCGATCGGGCGGCGTATTGTTCTGATCGATCTTCGCGAGAATGAATCCGCCGGCCGGAGGCAGGGCGCCGGGCGCGCGATGCACCGTTTGCGCGCCGTCGGCGCGTGGGGGCGCGGAACCTGACGATGGCGCGCCCGGTTGAGCGAACGCCGAGAGGGAAACAGCCGCAAGGACGGCGGCGATCGCGTGCTTGTTCATGACGACTCCTTTCGCGACGACACTGCGTGACTAGTGACAATTCAATCAGTCTAGGTCGCGAAACTTAACGCCACGTGAAGATACGCGCTTGCGCAGATTACAGGATCCTTAATCGTGGACGGGCACGGCAGATGCTCTGAACGTCGACGCGCCGGCAAGTGCGTGCCCGCGACGCACGATCAGATTCCCCACATCGTGTCGGCCGGCGTCAACGCACGCGATCGCGCGCGAACGGGCGCGATCTTCGGGCTGGCCGAACGATGCCGATGAACGCCGGGCCGCACGCCACCCGGCATGCGTGTCAGGCGCCAACCGCCTTCACGATGTACTGGCTCGTCGGCACCACATCGATCTTGTCGAAATCGATGAAGCGCGCGCAGCTGTCCATCATCTCGGCGACGTTGCGCTGGAACTTCTCGTCGTCGCCGACTGCGTCGAAGAATGCGTGTGGATCCGTCATCGCGGCGGCCGGGAAGCATTCCTCGACGATCGCGTCGTAACCGGGCGCCGCATGCGTCAGCGCGCGCACGACGACGTTCTGCACGTACAGGAAGTTGTCCTGCGTATCGATCGCGACGCGCGTGTGATGGTTGTGCCATACGTCGAGCCACGCTTCGTGCGTAAGGCGCGGCGGCCGCTTCAGGAACGCGAGTTGCGAAAACCCGCTGGTGCGTTCGCCGGGGCGCGCCGGGAAGCGCGTGTTCGGAATCGGTTGCGACTCGGTGACGAGATAGGCGGCCATGTGCGGGGCGACCGTGCGCACTGCGTCGTCGAACGGCTGGCGGAACATCGGGTTCGCGCTGTCGATCCACACGGCTGCGATCCCGTCGATGGCCGGATGCGTGTTCACCTGCTTCAGCGCCGCGGCGGGCGCGACGTCCGCGTCGGCGACATTGACCTGCACGCCGTGCGCGCCGAGCGACAGCAGCTTGTCGGCGAGCTGCGCGCGCACCGTGCGGCTCCATTGATCGGGCGCGGCCTGTGCGTCGCGCCACAACACGTAAATGACTTTCTCCATTGCTCGGGCTCCAGGTGGAAATAACAGGGACGGCGGACCGGGACCGCGGCCGTGCCGCCGGATTCAGTGCGCGGTGTCCTGCTGTGTGGCGGGCGCGAACCGGTTCGCGGTCAGCGTGAACGACGGCGGGATCGGCGACGTCACGCTCTCGAACAGCCGCTCGTGACGCGTCGCGCAGATCCGCCACACGCCGTCCTGCTTCACGTATTCGTCGTCGTAGAACGCGGTGCCGTGCAGCAGGTAGTCGTCGTCCAGATTGATCGCGTGATCCTCGAGAAACCACACGCCGCGTGCGCGATCGGCCGCGACGAGCGTGAGCTCCGGGTGATGGCCGTGATGCATCGTCAGGAACGTCGGCTTGCCGATCAACGCCTGCAGGCTCGACACGAATGCGTCGCGGCCGTCGTATGCATATTTGCCGCCGTACAGGCGCGCGTTGCAATCGGTTGTCAGGCATTGCGCGAGCAACGCCCAGTCGTGCGTGTCGACCGCGCGGAAGTACCGGTATTTCAGCTGACGGATCTGCTCGAATTCGTGGAGCGTCCGGGTCGTGTCGTCCATCGCCGCGCCTCGTGGTGGTGTCGACGGATGGTAGGAACGAATGCCACCGCATCACATCGTCCGATTGGACGATTGGGGCCACCCACGCCGCACCGTTTCATCCGAACGGGTGATGGCCGCCCCGCATCACGCCTGTACCGTGGACGTCGACGCACCGCACCCGCGTGCATCGACACCAAGGAGACCGCATGACGCCCACCGAACAACTGGAGACGCGGCTGCGCAGGCTCGAGGACGCCGACGCGATCCGCCGCCTGAAGGCACGCTACTTCACGAGCTGCGACCGGAAGGATCCGCAACGGATGCGCGACTGCTTCGCGCCCGGCACCGTGCATATCGACTACGGGCGGATCGGCGTGTTCGAGCACCGCGATGCGCTCGTCGACGTGTTCGAGCGGCTCGGCTGCCATCCGCACATCGTCGAGATGCACCACGGCGTCAATCCGGACATCACGGTGCTCGACGACACGCATGCGCGCGGAACGTGGGGCCTGCACTACCAGATGATCGACACGAACGCGCACACGCTCACGCAGCTCGGCGCGTACTACGACGACGAATACCGGAAGGTCGACGGTGAATGGAAGATCGTCGCGACGCGCTGCGTCGTCACGTCGACGCTGAGCGCCCGCTACGAAGGCGATGCGCGCGGCGTGCTGTTCGCCGGCACGCCGCCGCCGGCTGCCTGAATCCGCTGCCTGAATTTGCTGCGTGAATTTTCCATTTCTCGCGCTTCATCAGCCTCGAACAGGAGACACCGAACATGAAACAACACAACGACACGCTCGTCGCCGTCGTGACCGGCGCATCGCGCGGCGCGGGCAGGGGCATCGCGCGCGCACTCGGCGCGGCCGGCGCGACCGTCTACGTGACGGGCCGCTCGCAGCACGAAGGCGATGCGCCGCTGCCCGGCACGATCCACGAGACCGCGCGCGAGATCGACGCCCTTGGCGGCCGCGGCATCGCGGTGCCATGCGACCACGCGGACGACGCGCAGGTCAAGGCGCTGTTCGAGCGCGTCGAGCGCGAAAGCGGGCGCCTCGACATCCTCGTCAACAACGCGACGTATCTGCACGACCAGCTGATCCTGCCGGGCCCGTTCTGGGAGAAGTCGCTCGACCTCGTGAACATCCTCGATGTCGGTCTGCGGTCCGCGTACGTCGCGAGCTGGCACGCGGCGCCGCTGATGACGAAGCGCCGCGGCGGGTTGATCGCGTTCACGTCATCGTTCGGCGCGAGCTGCTACATGCACGGCGCCGCCTACGGCGCGCAGAAGGCCGGCGTCGACAAGTTTGCGAAGGACATGGCCGTCGACCTGAAGCCGTTCGACGTCGCGGCCGTGTCGATCTGGATGGGGCCGCTGCGCACCGAGCGCACGACGCGCGTGTGGGACGAACACCCCGATCTGTACAAGGAATTCTCGCTCGTCGCCGAAAGCCCCGAATTCACGGGCCGCGTAATTCATGCGCTGTACCAGGACCCCGAGCGGATGGCGCTGTCGGGCCAGGTGCTGGTCGGCGCGGAAGCGGCACTCAAGTACGGGATCGCCGATCTCGACGGCAAACAGCCGCCGTCTTACCGCGACCTGCTCGGCGGACCCGTGCAGGCGCATCCGGCAATCGTCGCATGAATCACATCTCACGCACATCGATGGGAATCCTGAATGACAAGGCCGCGCTCGTCACGGGCGCGGGGCAGGGCGTCGGTCAAGGCATCGCGTACGCGCTCGCGGCCGAAGGGGCGCGGGTCGCGGTGGTCGGCCGCACGCGCGACAAGCTGCTCGCGACCTGCGACGAGATCCGCCGGCGCGGCGGCATCGCGGAGCCGTTCGTCTGCGACGTGATGGACGCCGGCCAGATCGTGCGCTGCGTCGCGGACGTGGTCGCGCGCTTCGGCGGCGTGCAGATCCTGGTCAACAACGCGCAGGTCGTGCCGCTCGGCCGCCTGCTCGACGTGACCGACGACGCGTTCGTCGCGGGGCTCGAATCGGGCCCGCTCGCCACGCTGCGGATGATGCGCGCGTGCCACCCGCACCTGAAGGGCGACGGCGTGATCGTCAACTTCGCGTCGTCGGCCGCGGTGCGCTGGGATGCGTCCGGCTACGGCGCGTATGCGGCGACCAAGGAAGCGATCCGTGCGTTGACGCGCGCGGCCGCATGCGAGTGGGGCGTCGACGGGATTCGCGTGAACGCGGTCGCGCCGCATGCGCTGTCGCCGGGGCTGAAGGGCTGGGTCGACGCGAATCCGCAGGAAGCCGCCGCGTTTTTTCGGACGATTCCGCTCGGCCGCGTCGGCGACTGCGAACAGGACATCGGCCGCGCGATCGTGTTTCTCGCGAGCCGCGACGCTGCGTACCTGACTGGCGCGACGCTGCCGCTCGACGGTGGGCAGGCGTATTGGGGATGACACCGCGCGGCGCAGGCCGCGCGGCCATCAACGGGTCCGGCCGCGCGCGCTCCCGCGCGTTGCGCCGGCGAATCGAAGAGAGGAAAACATGGCTCGACTGGAAGGAAAGGTAGCAATCGTCACCGGCGGCGCGCGCGGAATGGGCGCGGCAACGTGCCGGCTGTTCGTTGCGGAAGGCGCGCGCGTCGTGATCGCCGACGTACTCGAAGCGGAAGGCGACGCGCTCGCGCGCGAGCTCGGCGATGCCGCACGCTTCATGCGGCTCGACGTCGCCGACGAAGCGAACTGGGCGCGCGTCGCCGACGCGACGGCCGAACAGTTCGGCCGCATCGACGTACTCGTCAACAACGCGGCGGTGCTAACGTTCGGCGGCATCACCGAGCTGTCGACACGCGACTTCGAACGCGCGGTGTCGATCAACCTGGTCGGCACGTTCGTCGGCATCCGCACGATCGCGCCGCGCATGATCGCGCAGAAAAACGGCTCGATCGTCAATATCTCGTCGGTGGACGGATTGCGTGGCGTCAACGCGCTCGCCGCGTACGTGTCGAGCAAGTGGGGCGTGCGCGGGCTCACGAAGGTCGCGGCGCTCGAGCTCGGCCATCAGGGCGTGCGCGTGAATTCGGTCCATCCGGGCGGCGTAAACACCGTGATGTCGAACCCGACCGGCGCGCCGCTCGACGAAGTCAACAAGCATTACACGCACGTGCCGCTGCAGCGTGTCGGGCTGCCCGACGAAATCGCGCGCGCGACGCTGTTCCTCGCGAGCGACGACGCGTCGTACTGCAACGGCGCGGAACTGGCCGTCGACGGCGGGATGGCAGCGGGCGCGTATTACCCCGGATTGCCGGGTGCGCCGTTTTGAGCGGTGCCGCGTTTCATGCGCTCTGGTCAGATGTTTGTGTACGCAACCTAATTCAGGGTTTGCCGCAGTAGCGAAAACGTGAATATACGCGTGCGGCAGGCATGTTCGTTGCGAGCCGCACGCGCAGGCCGGATTTGCCGTTTCCACGAAACCCTTGCCGGGCGGTGCGCCGCACCGATCCGGCGGATCCGGCGCCCGCCGCTTGCGGGTAAAAATTGCGCGCAAGCAACCCGCGTGCCGGTGCGCGGGCACGCACCAGTCTTGCTGCAACGCAATGCCAGCAGGGTATTGGCGATGGTATGCTGGCCGTCATCATGTAGTGGTACGTCAGGTTGCATGCATGGCGAAACTCGCGTTCGCACACTCTAACGAGACACACCATCCTCTCGCACGCATCACCGCTCCGACACGCGCACCGCACGCGTGTCGCGTCCTGCGCGCGGTCTCCGCTGCGACCTGGCTCCCGATCGGCTTTTCCATCTTGCGGGCTCCGCCCGCTCTCCCGACTCCCCCATTTTCTGCCCGATAAATCTGGAGACTCTTATGCAGCCAAATACCACGGCCGAAGCGACACACGGCCAGCAGTTCGCTCCGCCGGCATTCGTCAAGCACCGCGGGCTGATCGACTGGGTGAAGCGCATCGCCGAACTCACCGAACCCGAGCGCATCGTCTGGTGCGACGGCTCGCAGGCCGAAAACGACGCGCTGTGCCAGGCGATGGTCGAACAGGGGACGCTGAAGCGCCTCAATCAGGCGTTGCGTCCGAATTCGTATCTCGCGCAGTCCGATCCGTCCGACGTCGCGCGCGTCGAGGACCGCACGTTCATCTGCGCCGCGTCGCGCGACGACGTCGGACCGACCAACAACTGGATCGCGCCGGAGGAAATGCGCACGACGCTCGACGGGCTGTTCCGCGGCTCGATGCGCGGCCGCACGCTGTACGTCGTGCCGTTCTCGATGGGCCCGCTCGGCTCGCCGATCGCGCACGTCGGCGTCGAGCTGTCCGACAGCCCGTATGTCGCGGTGAACATGCGGATCATGACGCGCATGGGCCGCGACGTGTACGACGTGCTCGGCGAAGATGGCCCGTTCGTGCCGTGCGTGCACAGCGTCGGCCATCCGCTCGAGCCGGGCCAGCAGGACGTTCCGTGGCCGTGCAACCCGGTCAAGTACATCGTGCACTTTCCGGAAACGCGCGAGATCTGGAGCTTCGGTTCCGGCTACGGCGGCAACGCGCTGCTCGGCAAGAAGTGCTTCGCGCTGCGCATCGCGTCGACGATGGGCCGCGACCAGGGCTGGCTCGCCGAGCACATGCTGATTCTTGGCGTGACGTCGCCGGCCGGCAAGAAGTATCACGTCGCGGCCGCGTTCCCGTCCGCATGCGGCAAGACCAACTTCGCGATGCTGATTCCGCCGAAGGGCTTCGACGGCTGGCAGGTCACGACGATCGGCGACGACATCGCATGGCTGAAGCCGGGCCGCGACGGCCGGCTTTACGCGATCAACCCCGAAGCAGGCTTCTTCGGCGTCGCGCCGGGCACCGGCGTGAAGACCAACCCGAACGCGATCGCGACACTGAAGGAAAACGTGATCTTCACGAACGTCGCGCTGACGGAAGACGGCGACGTGTGGTGGGAAGGGCTGACCGACACGCCGCCCGCAAAGCTGACCGACTGGCAGGGCAACCCGTGGACGCCCGAGATCGGAAAGGAAACCGGCCGCAAGGCCGCGCATCCGAACTCGCGCTTCACCGCGCCGGCCGCGCAATGCCCGTCGATCGACAGCGACTGGGAAAACCCGGCCGGCGTGCCGATCGACGCATTCATCTTCGGCGGCCGCCGCTCGACCACGGTGCCGCTCGTGACCGAAGCGCGCGACTGGGTGGAAGGCGTGTACATGGCCGCGACGATGGGTTCGGAGACAACCGCGGCAGCCGTCGGCCAGCAGGGCATCGTGCGGCGCGACCCGTTTGCGATGCTGCCGTTCTGCGGCTACAACATGAGCGATTATTTCGGTCACTGGCTCGCGATGGGCGAGAAGCTCGCGGCGAGCGGTGCGCGTCTGCCGAAGATCTATTGCGTGAACTGGTTCCGCAAGGACGAGCACGGCAAGTTCGTGTGGCCGGGCTTCGGCGAGAACATGCGCGTGATGAAGTGGATGCTCGATCGCCTCGAAGGGACCGGCGGCGGCAGCGAGCACGCGTTCGGCGTGTCGCCCGCGTACGACGACCTGCACTGGGACGGCCTCGACTTCACGCGCGCGCAGTTCGACGCGGTGACGTCGATGGACGTGGCCGAATGGCGCGACGAACTGGCGCTGCATGCGCAGTTGTTCGACACGCTGAAGCTGCGTCTGCCGGCCGAGCTGCTCGATACGATGAAGAAGATCGAACGCCGGCTCGGCGAGTAATGAACGGCGCCAGATAGTCCGGCGCATCGCAACCGAAGTCCCGCGCCGGCCATGTGTGCCGGCGCGGGATTTTTTTCATGCGTGTCGCTCGTGCCGGGTGACACGCCTGCCACCACTCACTGCGCGCGGCAATGCGCGACGACTTCATCCACGGCGCGCTGCACGTCACCGCGCCGATAACGCAGCACCGCGAGATCGGCCGCATCCGGCTCGTACGACACGACGTTGCCGCGCCCCGTGTAGATCGCGATGTCCGGCAGCAGCGGATGCGCCTGGTCGAGCGACGGCACTTCTTGCGGATTGCCGGCCGCGCGGAAGAACGCGGCGAAATATTCCGCGAAGCTCAGGTTCTCGTCGCCAACGAGATACGCGTTGCCTGCTTCGCCGCGCTGCATTGCGCCCCAGATTGCTTCCGACAGCGATTGCGTCGAGATGAAATTGCTGCCGCCCGCCGGCCCGTAAACGGGCAGCCCGGCCAGCTTGCCCTCCGCATAGCCCGTATATGCGGTGAACATCTCGTTGCGCAGGCCCGGCACCGAACCGACGACGAACGGCGCATTCACACTGCATACCGTGAACGACGGCGTCGCGAGCGCGCGCACGCGTTCGTCGGCCAGATGGCGCGAACGCACATATGGAACCGTGTCGATGAGTTCGGGCGCGACCTGCGGATAGAAGCTGCCGACGAGCACGGCCTTTTTCACACCCGCGTCGCGCGCGAGCGCGAAGAAGCGCGGCACGGCCTCGACGTTCGCGCGCTCCCAATGCGCGGCTTCGTCGGTACCGGGCGGCAAGTGGCGGATATCGTTGCCGGCTGCAAACACGATTGCGTCGAAGCACGCGAGATCGTCGCGCGTGAAATTGCCGGCAACGTAATCACGCTGCAATACGTCGAATTGCGCAAGTGCGGAGCCGGCCGCGGGCGGCTTGCGCGCGGCGAGCGTGATGGTGTTGCCCTGCGCGTGCAGATACAGCGCGGCGTGGCCGCCGATGAGGCCGGTGCCGCCGATGACGAGAATGTTCATGGTGTCTCCGATGACGATGCGTGCGTCGCTCGCCGGGTTGCGTGAACGGGAAATGCGCGGGAAAAGCGCTCGCGTGGCCGCTCAGAAATTGAAGCCGTTGCCGGTAACGACCGGCAGGTTGGCCCAGAAGCCATTCGGGTCGCGATACCAGCCGGCGGCCGCGAGTGCGCCGCCATCGACGTGCAACGTCGTGCCGGTGACCCACGCGGCGAGCGGGCTCGCGAGGAACAGCGCCGCGCCCGCGATGTCGCCCGCCGCGCCGAAGCGGCCGAGCGGAATCCAGCGCGGCACGTGCGCGCGGTGCTCGGCGGCAACCATCGCGCTCACCGGCACCTGCGGCGTCTCGGTCGTTTCGGGCGCGATCTGATTCACGCGTATGCCCGCTGGCCCGAGCTCGAGCGCGAGGCTTTTCGTGAATCCGGTCAGCGCGGCCTTGAAAGACGCGTACACCGCGCAGTTCGGAATCGCGCGGAAACCTTCGATCGACGACACGCTGACGATGCTGCCGCCCGCGCCACGCCGGCGCAGCAGCGGCAGCATCGCGCGCGTGACGACGAACACCTGCCGCAGGTTCACGTCGAACAGCCGCGCGATGTCGTCGTCCGTGTAGTCGTCGAACGGTTTCGCGATCTGCAGGAAATCGCCGACATTGTTCACGAGCACGTCGAGGCCGCCGAAGCGCGTGTCGATCGTGCGCGCGAACGCGTCGACCTCGTCGCGACGCGTCACGTCGACAATCTCGACGAGCGACTCGACGCCCGCCGACTCGAGTGCGTGACGCACATCCTGCGCGCGGGCGGCGTCGATTTCCGCGACGACGACGCGCGCGCCCGCCGCGCCGAACGTTTCCGCGCACGCGCGGCCGATGCCCGCACCGCCGCCGGTGATCAGCACGGTCTTGCCGGTCATTTCAATCATCTGGATAGGCCTCCGAAAAAAACACACGTGCTGCGTCACAGCGACGAAATCAGTTGCCCGTTGTCGATCCGCAGTTCCGCGCCGTTGATGAAGCGCGATTCGTCCGACGCGAGGAACAGCACGAGATTCGCGACGTCCTGCGGGTCGCACATCCGCGCCATCGGATCGCTGCCGATGCCGAGCGTCGCCGGATCGAGGTCAGGCACGATCGCCTGCGTCATCGGCGTCCAGATTCCGTCCGGGTGGACCGAATTGCAGCGGATCCGGTAGCCGCTGCGCTTGCAGTGCGCGGCGACGTTGCGCGTGAGCGCGGTCACCGCGCCTTTCGACCCCGTGTACGCGCACATCATCGGCAGGCCGCCGAGCGCGGCGACCGACGACATCATCACGATCGAGCCCTGCGTCGTGTTGTGCTTCATCGCGTCGATCGCGTACTTGCAGCCGAGGAAGTAGCCGTCCGCGTTGGTGCGCATCACGCGCTGCCACGTGTCGAGGCTCGTGTCCTCGATCGTGCCGACCGGGCAGATCGCCGCGTTGTTGACGAGCACGTCGAGCTGGCCGAAGCGCGCGAGCGTCGATGCGATCGCATGCCGCCAGCCGTCCTCGTCGGCGATGTCGTGGCGCACGAACAGCGCCGCGTCGCCGATCTCGCGTGCGAGCGCGTGGCCGGCTTCGTCGTTGACGTCGGTGAGCACGACGCGCGCGCCTTCGGCGGCCAGCAGCAGCGCGTCCGCGCGGCCGACGCCGCTCGCCGCGCCGGTGATCAGCGCGACCTTGTTTGCGACTCGATTCATGTTCTGGTGGATTCCTGTCAGTGGAGGAGAGCGGACACTCAAGCGCCGCCGGGTGCGCGGCCGGACTTGACCGCGTCGAGCGCGGCCGCGCCAAAGATCTGCGCAATCGTGTCGTCGACGCGCGGATTCGTGCGCAGTTCGTGGCCGCCGTCGACCGCGAAGCTCTGGCCCGTCACCCAGCCCGATTCGGGCCCCGCGAGGTAGCGCACCGCATGCGCGATCGCGTCGGGCTCGCCGAGCGTGCGTAGCGGGATCTGCTCGAGAAAGCTGTCGACGAGCGCGTGGTTGTCGAACATCGGCGCGGTTGCTTCCGAACGTGTGAGGCCGGGGCGAACCGCGTTCACACGAATCTTCGCGCCGGCCAGTTCCTCGGCCGCCGCGCGGACCAGCGCTTCGAGCCCGGCCTTCGCGGTGCAATAGCCGGACAGCCAGCGGAAATTGATCCGCGCGGCCGTCGATGAAATGCACACGACCGCGCCGCCGCCGCTGTCGGCGAGCATCGGTGCCGCATGGCGGATTGCGAGGAACGCGCTGATCACGTTGAGTTCGAGGTCCGCGCGGAAGCTGTCGGCGTCGTGCATCAGCAGCGGCCGGAACGCGGCGCCGCCGACCGTCGGCACGACGATGTCGAGACGCCCGTTCAGCGACCACGCGCGCTGCAGCGCGTCCAGCAGGTCGGCTTCGACGCCGGCGTCGCCTGCATGGATCGCGACGCGGCCACCTGGCACCGCATCCGTCAGTTGCTGCTGCGCGCGTTCGAGCGCGTCGCGGCGGCGGCCCATCAGCACGACGGCCGCGCCGTCGGCGAGCAGCGCTCGGGCGCTCGCCGCGCCAATGCCGGACGAGCCGCCCGTCACGAGCGCGGTCTTGCCGTCGAGTGGAAGCGGGGTGCGCATCGTTCAGCCCTCCAGCGGCAGGTCCTGCGCCCAGTCGACGAGCAGCGTGCGCGCGGCGTAGCGCCACGTGCCGCCGTCGAACACGCAGCGGTCGTGGTAGCGCAGCCCCCAGTCGAGCTTGCGCTTCACGCCGTCGCGCACGTACACGTGGCACGCGACGCCGTAGGTCTCGACCGCCGCCTCGCCGCCATCGAGCGTGACGAGCTGGTTGTGCACCTGATGCTGGGTCGCCTCGTAGCGGCCGATCGCGACCATGCCCGCGACGATCGCGTCGCGGTCGTCGAACGCGAAGCCGGGGCCGGCAAGGCGCGCGTCGGGGGTGAAGAGGACGGCGAGCTGCCGCCAGTCGCGGCGGTCGACGGCCTGCGCGTAGCGGCACGCGAGTTCATACAGTGCGTGACGGGGATTCGTATCGGTCATGCCGGGCTCCCGTGAAAGGACGGAGTAGATGGCCGCGCCGCAACGACGGCTGCGGCGGCATTGCGATGCGCAGGTTCGCATCCTTACAGACAGGACTCATCACCCATACGGAGCAGGAGCCGGCTCGGGGAAAACACGAAGGTCCGCTGCGCGACGCTTCACGATCATGCGGCGCAGCAACGCGCGTGCCGGATCGCGCTCGAGCGCTTGACCGCGCCGGCGCTGCATGCGGGCGTCTCCGATTCTTGATACGAACGAGTCGATGCTGCAGCGCGCCATCGACAACGGCAGCCTCCTCGCGTTTGCCCTTAGTCGAAACGGACGATGGCCGATGCGATGCCGGTCGCTACCGTGCAGTCATCCGCTGCGGCATCGCCCGCGCCGGACCTGGAACCGCACCCGCGGCGCATCTGGAGGAGACGATCATGAGACTGACGAATCGCAAGCTCGGCGCACTCGCCGCAGGCACGCTGGCGGCCATCGCGATCGCGCGTTACGCAGCCGACGCACTGCCGTCGCCGCCGTACGCGGCCGGCACGCTGCAGTGCCGCTCGGTTGACGCGAACGGCCTGCCGACCGGCTGCGTACCGATCGATCCCGTGCACTTCGGGTTCGCCGCGCTGCGCGGCATGTAACGCGTCGACGCCTTTCACGCTGCCCCATTCCTCATGTCATCCGATTACTCCCTGACCCGCCCGCTGAACACCCGCGACGTACGCCACTGGGATGCCGAACACGACGTCGTGATCGTCGGTTTCGGCGCGGCCGGCGCGTGCGCGGCAATCGAAGCCGCGAGCGCCGGCGCCGACACGCTGATCGTCGAACGCGCATCGAGCTACGGCGGCACGAGCGCGCTGTCGGGCGGCGAGATCTACCTCGGCGGCAGCGGCGGCACGCCCGCGCAGCGGCAGGCCGGCTTTCGCGACGAGACGGAAGACCTGTACCGCTACCTGATGCTCGCGGGCGGCCGCGACGCGGACGAGGCAAAGGTGCGCGTCTACGCGAACGAGAGCCTCGCGCATCACGACTGGCTCGTCGCGCAGGGGCTCACATACAAGAACACGTTCATCGCGGAGCGGATCGTCGAGCCGGAAACCGATGACTGTCTGATCTGGTCCGGCAGCGAGGAAGCCTGGCCGTTCAGCGAGGCCGCGAAGCCGTGCCCGCGCGGCCACACGCCGCAATGGCCGGGCTGGGGCGGTGGCCAGATGCTGATGAAGGTGCTGGCCGAGCGCGTGCAGGCACTCGGCGTCGCGACGCGCTACGACACGCGCGCGGTCGCGCTGATCGTCGACGATCGGGGCACTGTGTGCGGTGTCGTGCTGCGTGCATACGGCGAGACCGCATTCGTGCGTGCACGGCGCGCGGTGATCCTGTGCGCGGGCGGGTTCGCGATGAACCGCGACATGGTGCGCCGCCATGCGCCGCAACTGTTGCGCTCGGCCGAGCCGATCGGCAGCCCCGGCGACGATGGTGCGGGCATCCTGCTGGGCGTGAGTGCGGGCGGAGCGGCGATCCACATGGGCGAGGCGTTCGTCAGCCTGCCGTTCTATGCGCCGGAATCGCTGATCAAAGGGATTTTCGTGAACGCGCGCGGGCAGCGCTTCATCAACGAGGACGGCTATCACGGCCGCACGGGCCAGCATGCGTTCCAGCAGCCGGACGACCGGATCTACCTGCTCGTCGACCAGGCGACCTACCAGGAGCCGCCCGCGATCGCGCGGATCGGCATCGCGGCGGCCGGTGAAACCTGGGAAGAGGTCGAGCGCGACCTGCAGATGCCGGCCGGCACGCTGACCGCGACCGTCGACGTTTACAACCGCCACGCGGCCGAGGGCGTCGATCCGCTGTTCCACAAGGCCGCGAAATGGCTGAAGCCGCTCGACGAGCCGCCGTTCGTCGCGCTCGATTGCCGGATCGACTACGCGTTCTATCCACATTTCACGCTCGGCGGGCTCGACACGCTGCCGACCGGGCAGGTCGTCGACGCAACGCGCACGCCGGTGCCGGGCCTGTTCGCGGCCGGCCGCACGACGTGCGGGTTGCCGCGCTGGGGCGCCGGATACAGCTCCGGGCTGTCGCTCGCGGACGCGACGTTCTTCGGACGCCAGGCGGGGCGTCATGCGGCGCGCGCGGACCGCAATGCGCTGAAGGATGCCGCGTAGTGTTGGCGGCCGCGCCGTCGGTTCAGTCACGCATCAACCAAGATCGAGCGCGTTCGTCAGATCCCCCGGCGGCGTCTGCCCGCGCGCGGCGAACGCCTGGTTGCGCGCGGCCACGCCGTCGAGCGGCGCAAGCCCGTGCACGCGGCTGATGAAGCGCAGGATCGAGTTCGTGTCGTACAGCGTGTGGTCGACGTAACCCTTCTTCGCGAACGGCGCGATCACGAGCGCCGGAATCCGCGAGCCGGGGCCCCAGCGGTCGCCCGGCGGCGGCGCGACCGGATCCCACCAGCCGCCGTTCTCGTCGTGCGTCATCACGATCACCGTGTTCGCCCATTGCGGCCCGCGCCGGATGTGCTCGATTACGGTCGCGATGTGCCGGTCGCCCGATGCGATGTCCGCGTAGCCCGCGTGCATGTTCAGGTTGCCCTGCGGCTTGTAGAACGTGACGGCCGGCAGGCGGCCCGCGTCGATGTCGGCGAGCAGGCGGTTGGTCGACGGATCGTCGCCGAGCCCCGCGTCGCGCAGGTGGCGGCGGCGTGCTTCGGAGCCCGGTGCATAGCGGACGAAGTAGTTGAACGGTTGATGGTGATACTGGAAGTCGGGCACGGTGCCGGTGTCGCGATGCTCGAGCGCGTATTGCCACGCGCCGCTGTACCACGCCCAGTCGATGCCCTTGTCCGACAGCCGGTCGCCGATCGTCGCGTACGCCTGCGGCGGCAGCACGCGATGATCGCCCGGGTCGGCATACGCGGGGTTGCCGTTCTCCGGCGGCCGCACGTAGCTCGGCTGGTACGGCGGCGCCATCGTGTTGACCCCGTAGCCGTCGGGCGTGAGCGCGCCGTCGCGCTCGAACTTCGGCGGGCCGTCGAGCGCGGACGCCGGCGAATCGGCCGCGAGCTTCAGCCGCGTGCCGGCCGGGTCGTCGCCTTCGACGATTGACAGCAGCTTTGCCGCTTGCGGATGCTTGTGCGCATCCGGATACAGCGGCGCCTGCGCGGAAATCAGGAACATGTGGTTGAGCCACGAGCCGCCGAAGGCCGCCATGAAGAAGTTGTCGCACAGCGTGTACTGCCGCGCGAGCTGCCATAGCCGCAGCGTATCGGCCGAGTTGCGGTAATGCCCCATCACGAGGCCGCCCGAATCGGCCCACGCGGCGAACTGGTCGTTGCGGCCCGCGTTGATCTGCATCTGGTTCTGATAGAAGCGGTGCCACAGGTCGCGCGTGATCACGTCGTTCGGCAGCGGCTTGCCCTGTGCGTCGTGGATCTGGAACGGCGCATTCGGCAGCTTCGCGATGTCGTGCTCGCCGATCATGTAGCGCCGGCCGCCGACCTCCTGCGCCTGCGGCACGAGGCCGCCCCAGATCTTCGGCAGCTCCGGCAGCGGCGTCTTGCCGTCGCGGTCGAGCTGCAGCGCGTGCTCGCGCGACACTGCGCTCAACGGATATTGCACGCCGGGAAAATCCCCGTACAGGTTCGCGAAGCTGCGGTTTTCCGCATAGATCACGACGATGTTGCGCACACGATCGCGCAGCGCGTCGTCGAGCCGGAGATCGGCAGCCGAGCGCGGTGCCGCGCCGGCCGACGGCGCGGTTTCGCAACCGGCCAGCGCGACGCTCGCGCCGAGCGCGGCAATGCCGCCGAGCACGCGGCGGCGATCGGGATCGTCGGGGAGGTCATCGGGCCGGTCAGGGGGCTGGTTCACGTCGTGGGCTCCTCGGATGGGCGGGTGGGCGGCGTCAGATGCGTGGCCGATTGATTGCGGATTCGTTGCAGATTCAGCGCCGATTCATCATCGATTCGCGCGGGCGGCTTCGATAGTGCCAGCGATCGCGGCGCGCGCGTTATTGTCATAAAAATGTCACGAACACGACTATAACGCGACGAGGGTCGGGATCCAAGGATCGGGTCCGACGAATCGGCCGCGCGCGCATCGCTGCGAGACGCGCGGCCGCGAACTAGACTGGACTTACGGGCCGTGTGTACGCGGCACGAAAGAGTCGGTCGACGGCGCGCGCGACGCGCGGGTCCGCGCATGACCGCGCGAATGCGCAAGCGCCCATTCATTTGACGAAACGAGGCGACGATGAACCACTCGAATCCCACTCCGATGCAGTCGGCGATGCGGCGCGACCAGCGGCCGCCCGCGCATACCGACGACAGTTATCACGCGCCGAAGCGGCTCAAGACCGCAACCCGCTGCACGACGTGCGGCGCATCCTACGACGAAGGCCGCTGGACCTGGCACGCGGCGCCGGACGACGCGAAGACACTGCAGTGCCCGGCCTGCAAGCGCACCGAAGATCGCGCACCGGCCGGCGAACTGATCCTGAGCGGCGCGTACGTCGACCGCTGCCGCGCGGACATCCTCGCGCTGCTCAACCACCAGGCGGACGACGAAACCCGCGCGCATCCGCTCGAGCGGATCATGGAAATCGACGACGGCAACGCGTCGATGACCGTGCGCACGACCGGCGTGCACATGCTGCGGCGGCTCGGCAAGGCGATGCTGCGCGCGCACCACGGCAAGCTGACGCTGCACTATCCGGACGGCGAAGGGATGCTGCGCGCCGAATGGACGCGCGCGGACGCGTGAGCGCGCGACGCCGCACCCGCACGCCCGGCCTGATGCCATGGACAGGAAATTCGACTATCCGGGGCTGCTGATCGCGATCGGCTTCTTCGTGCTGTTCGCGGTGCAGTTGCTGATGCTGCATCCGTCGTCGACGTCGATCGCGTACAGCGATTTCCACCAGCTCGTCGCCGCGCAGCTCGTCGACGATCTCGAGATCAGCCCGACGTCGATCTCCGGCACGCTGCGGATGCCGCGGGCCGCGACGCTGCTGCCGGCGTCCGAGACGGCGGTCGTGAAGGAGGCCGGCGCGCCGTGGCGCTTCACGACGAACCGGGTAACCGACGACCACCTGATCGACACGCTGACGACGGCCGGAATCCGCTACCACGGCACCCCGGACACGGGCTGGCTGGCCGCGCTCGCGTCGTGGGTGCTGCCGCTGATCGGCTTCATCTTCATCTGGAACATGATGCTGCGGCGGCGCGGCGGGCTGCAGGACTTCAGCGGGATGGGCAAGAGCCAGGCCCGCGTGTACGTGCAGCAGGCGACCGGCATCACGTTCGACGACATCGCGGGCATCGACGAGGCGAAGGCCGAACTGCAGCAGCTCGTCGCGTTCCTGCGCAATCCGGAGCGCTACAGCCGGCTCGGCGGCAAGATCCCGAAGGGCGTGCTGATCGTCGGCGCACCGGGCACCGGCAAGACGCTGCTCGCGCGCGCGGTCGCCGGCGAGGCGGCCGTGCCGTTCTTCTCGATCAGCGGCTCGGCGTTCGTCGAGATGTTCGTCGGCGTCGGCGCGGCGCGCGTGCGCGACCTGTTCGAGCAGGCGCAGCAGAAGGCGCCGTGCATCGTGTTCGTCGACGAGCTCGACGCGCTCGGCAAGGTGCGCGGCGTCGGCATGATGTCCGGCAACGACGAGCGCGAGCAGACGCTGAACCAGTTGCTCGTCGAGATGGACGGGTTCCAGGCGAATTCCGGCGTGATCATCATGGCCGCGACCAACCGGCCCGAGATCCTCGATCCCGCGCTGTTGCGCCCCGGCCGCTTCGATCGCCACATCGCGATCGACCGGCCCGACCTGACCGGCCGCAAGCAGATACTCGGCGTGCACGTGAAGCACGTGAAACTTGGTCCCGGCGTCGATCTCGCCGAGCTGGCGTCGCGCACGCCGGGGTTCGTCGGCGCGGATCTCGCGAACGTCGTCAACGAAGCCGCGCTGCACGCGGCCGAGCAGGGCAAGCCCGCGATCGAGATGGCCGACTTCGACGAGGCGATCGACCGCGCGATGACCGGCATGGAGCGCAAGAGCCGCGTGATGAACGAACAGGAGAAGGTGACGATCGCGTATCACGAGGCCGGGCACGCGCTCGTCGCGCAAAGCCGCAAGCATTGCGACCCCGTGAAGAAGGTATCGATCATTCCGCGCGGCGTCGCGGCGCTCGGCTTTACGCAGCAGGTGCCGACCGAGGATCGCTACGTGCTGCGCAAGAGCGAGCTGCTCGACCGGCTCGACGCGCTGCTCGGCGGGCGGGTCGCCGAGGAGATCGTGTTCGGCGACGTGTCGACCGGCGCGCAGAACGACCTCGAACGCGCGACCGCGATGGTGCGGCACATGGTCACGCAGTACGGGATGAGCGAGACCATCGGCCTCG
Organism: Burkholderia sp. Ac-20353; assembly: GCF_017104785.1. Lineage (NCBI taxonomy): Bacteria > Pseudomonadati > Pseudomonadota > Betaproteobacteria > Burkholderiales > Burkholderiaceae > Burkholderia > Burkholderia sp. Ac-20353. The sequence goes on from NZ_JAAGPL010000118.1 coordinate 19,497, forward strand.
CGACCTTCGACGACGCCGCGCCGCGCGCGGGGGTGCCCGGCTGGCCGGCCAGCGACGGCCGCTGCAGCGAGCACACCGCGCAGCTGATCGACGACGAGGTGCGCGCGCTGCTCGAGGACGCGCATGCGCGCGTTGCCGCGACGCTCGGCGAGCGCCGCGATGCGCTCGAACGGATCGCGCGCCGGCTGCTCGAATGCGAAGTGCTCGAACACGACGAACTGCAGGCGCTGATCGCACCGCCCGGCGAAGCGCCGCGCCGTGCGGCCGCCGACGCGCAAGCGCAGCAGGGCGCCTCGACGAACGGGCCCGACGGCGCCACCGCCGACGTGCCCGACCTGATGACCTACGACGCGCCGCGCAAACCCGACCGCTGACGGCCGCTCACCGGTTCAAGCCATGGAAATGCCGATTGCGCCGCGCGCGTCGCCGTGCGGAGAATCGATCGGTACCGCGGTGCGCCCATCCCCTTTTTCGACGGAGTCGCCATGAGCGAAGAGCGTGTGTCGGTCGAAGTCGCACAACTCGACTGCTACCGTTTCGAGGTCCGGTTTCCCGGCACGGACCTGCCTGTCATGCTGACCGACGAGCCGATGCCGCTCGGGCGGGGGCAGGGACCGAATCCGGTCCGCCTGCTGGCCGCGTCGGTCGCGAACTGTCTCGCCGCGAGCCTCCTGTTCGCGCTCGAGAAAAATCACACCGATCCGCAGCCCGTCACCGCGCAGATCGACGTCGACATGGTCCAGAACGAGACCGGGCGCGTGCGGGTCGGCGCGATGGCGGTGCGGCTGATGATCGGCAAACCGTGGGCCGATCTCGCGCAGGTGTCGCGCGCGCTCGAGCAGTTCGATGCGCTGTGTGTCGTCACCGAAAGCGTGCGGACCGGCATTCCGGTTTCGGTCGACGTGTGCGATATAAACGGCGCGGTGCTCGAGGACGTGCAGACGAGTCTGTGACCGCGCGCGTCAGAGTGGCGTGGCCGCCGCGGCCTCGGACGCAACGGCGAGCGCGTCGAGAAAGCGCGTGCGCCACCAGTGCACGTCGTACTTGCGCACGGTCGCCATCAACGCTTCATAGCGCTGGCGCCGCTCGTCGAGCGACATCGCGAGCGCGCGCTGGATCGCCTGCGCGGTGCCTTGCGTATCGTAAGGATTGACGAGCAACGCCTCCTTCAGCTGCTCGGCCGCGCCCGCGAAGCGCGACAGCACGAGTACGCCCGGATCGCTGCCGTCCTGCGCGGCGAGGAATTCCTTCGCGACGAGATTCATCCCGTCGCGCAGCGGCGTGACGAGCGCGACGCGGCTCGCGCGATACAGGCCCGGCAGGCGCTTGCGCGCGACGGTGCGGTGGATGTAGCGCATCGGCATCCATTCGAGTTCGCCGTAGTCGCCGTTGATCGCGCCGCACAGGCTGTCCATCTCGCGCCGCAGATCGTCGTACGCGCCGAGATCCTCGCGGCTCGGCGCGGCAATCTGGATCAGCGTCGCGCGATTGCGGTTCTCCGGATACTGTTCGAGCAGCTGGCGGAACGCTTGCACGCGCTGCGGCAGCCCCTTCGTGTAGTCGAGACGATCGACGCCGACGAGCAGCTGGCGGCGCGAATACTCGTCGCGCATCCGTTCGAACATGTCGATGCCGTCGCGATCGTCCGCGAGCGCCGCGAATTCGTCGACGTTGATGCCGATCGGAAACGCGCCCGCCGACAGCGTGCGGCCGAACGCGTGCAGCCGCCCGTCGGCAAGGCGCGCCGCGCCGGCTTCCGCTTCGACGTAATGCTCGAAGTGCAGCAGGTCCGATTCGGTCTGGAAGCCGACGAGGTCGTACGCGAACAGCGAGCGCATCAGCCATTCGTGCTCGGGGATCGCCGCCATGATCGGCGGCGGCGGCATCGGAATGTGCAGGAAGAAGCCGATCGGGTTCGTGCAGCCCATCGCGCGCAATTCCGCCGCGAGCGGAATCAGCTGGTAGTCGTGCACCCACACGACGTCGTCGGGGCGCAGCAGCGTGCGCAGCTTGCGCGCAAACAGCTGGTTCACGCGGCGATAGCCGTCCGCGAAACGTCGGTCGAATTGCGCGAGATCGAGCCGGTAGTGGAATACCGGCCACAGCACGTTGTTCGAGTAGCCGAGGTAGTAGGCGTCGTAGTCCTGCGGATCGAGATCGATCGTCGCGAGCTGGATTCCGCCGACGTTCTGCAGCTGCACGTCGTCGCTGCGGCCGGGCGTGTCGCCGTCGCCGCGTAACCTTCCGCTCCAGCCGAACCATACGCCGCCCGTTTCCTGCAGGCTGTCCTTCACGGCAACAGCGAGCCCGCCTGCAGCGGCCTTGCGTGGATCTGCGATGCGATTCGATACGACGACGAGACGGCTCACCAGCTCTCCTGACGAATAGTGGGGAATGGGCTTGTGCGGCCAGGCGGCGCGAAAGTTGCCGCCGTCGGCACCATCAACGCGATCGGCACGATCGACGCAACAGGCACGACAGGGCCGCAATGATCGGACGGGTGTCAAGGCACGCGACCCGCCGTCCGACCGGGAGTGCTTTTTTTAGGATACTCGGCATTCGTCGGTTTTAAAAGCCTGCATTCTGCACTTGCAATCCATACTCGGCATTTACGCCAATGTGCGGCGGCCGTCAGCACGCGTGCGACGCCGTTCGCCCCGTGCTGCCGCCGACGATCACCGACGCGAACGCCGGATCCGGACGGAAGATCGTGATGCCTTTCAGGCGTTCGCGCCATGCGGCGAAGAACAGCGCATCGACCTGCGCGAGCGAGCAGCGACGGTCGACGTTGACCGTCTTCGAGATCGCCGCGTCGACACACGGCTGCAATGCGGCGAGCATCGACACGTGGTCGGCCGGCGCGACGTCGGCCGCTTTAACGAAATAGTCAGGCAGCGGCGCCTGCTCGCCATGCAGTTGCCGGAACAGCCGATACGCGTGATTCTCCGCACGAATCGCATGCACGTGGTTGTCGCCGGTGCGCACGTGGCGGCGCTGCACCCAGTCGATCGCGGGCTCGATACCGTGCGAGCAGTTGTCGCCGAACGCGAGGCTCACGCTGCCCGCCGGCGCGAACGACAGCAGATGGCTGTTGCGCAGCCCGTGACGGGCGATCGCCTGGCGCACCACGAGCGGCAGCGGCGCGCGATGCGCGCAGCCGTCGAGATAATCGGCGGGCTCGTAAGCGGGAAACACGCCGCGCTCGGCCGCGAGCAACGCCGACGCGGAGAACGCGTGCTGGCGCATCGTCAGTGCGATCTCGCGTGCGACCATCCGCGCGGCGCCGCTGTCGTAGCTCAGCCGCAGCATCGCGAGCGCGTCGGCGAGCCCCGTCACGCCGATGCCGATGCGCCGTTTTTCGTGCGCTTCGCGCGCATGCTCGGCGAGCGGCCACACCGTCAGGTCGATCGCGTTGTCGAGCATGCGCACCAGCACGCGCACTTCGTCGGCGAGCGTCGCGAAATCGAAACGCGGCTCGCCATCGATGCCGAACGGATGGCGCACGAGCCGCGACAGGTCGATCGGCGCGAGCACGCAGCTGCCGTACGCAGGCAGCGGCTGCTCGCCGCACGGATTCGTCGCATCGATGCGCTCGTGCGCGCGCAGCGAATCGGCCGCGCCGATCGTGTCGAGAAACAGCAACCCAGGCTCCGAGCTGTCGCGCGCTTCGTTCACGATCGCATGCCACAGCGCGCGCGCGGGCAAGCTTGCGTAGATCCAGTTGCCGTCCGGCAGCGCCGTTTGCGTGCACGCCGGCGCGCACGGCGGCACGCGATGCCGCAGCAACCACGGCAGGTTGTCCGCGACTGCCGCCATGAACGCATCGGTCACGCCGACCGACAGGTTGAAGGTCGGCCAGCGCCGCCGGCCGTGCTTCGCTTCGACGAATGCGACGATGTCCGGATGGTCACAGCGCAGCACCGCCATCTGCGCGCCACGCCGCGGCCCCGGGTACGGCAATGCGCGACACAGCAGATCGAAGCGGTCGATCGCCGTGCATATGTCGGGGGTATCGGGGCCGCGCCGTTCGTATGCCGCCGCGGGCGGCAGCGATGAAAAATCGTAGCCGACGCCGCCGCCCATCAGCAGCGTGACGCGCGCCTCGTCGAGCGCGCGCGCGAGTGCCGCGTGCACGGCTGCGACCGATGCGTCGTCGGGCATCCTGACCGGATGCACGAAGCAGTTCACCATCGTGCCGTCCGCGCCGGCGCCCGCATTCGCCATGATGCGGCCCGCGCCGATCGCGCCGCGCTGCATGTTCCGGTAGAACAGCTGCTCGACGTGTGCGCGCGACGTCATCGGCTCGGCAAGCGACAGCGCATGCGCGACGCGCCGGAACACCGCCGCGCGTGTGGTCTCGCCCGCACGCGCATAGCGATCGGCGAGCACTGCGGCACAAACCGGCTGTTCGTCCATGGCGTCGCTTTCATGCGGGCAATATGGACACTGTACGAAGCGCATGCGCGGCGATTTTGATCAAACGCAATCGGCAGCAGCTTCGTCGCTCGACACTCGGACATGCGTCGTGTAGCGCGAACTGTCGTATGCTAGGCGGCCCTCTACGCGCATCCTGAGTGTTCCTATGAGCTGGCAAATCGATCAGATCACGTTGCGCCTGTTCATCGCCGTCTGCGAGGAAGGCTCGATCGCGCGCGCCGCCGAACGCGAGTTCATCGCCCCTTCGGCGGTCAGCAAACGGCTCGCGGATCTCGAAGCGCTCGTCGACGTCGCGCTGCTGTCGCGCGGCCAGCGCGGCGTGCGCACGACCGCCGCGGGCGACGCGATGGTGCTGCATGCGCGGCAGATCATGCGCAGCTACGAGCGCCTGCAGGCCGAGCTCGGCGAATATGCAGCGGGCGCGCGCGGTCATGTGCGCGTGCTCGCGAATGTGTCGTCGATGGTCGAGTTCCTGCCCGAAGCGCTGGCCGCATTTCTGCAGACGCATCCGCACGTGCGCGTCGATCTCGACGAACGCGTGAGCGTCGATATCGTGCGCGGCGTCGAGGAAGGGCAGGGTGACCTCGGCATCTGCCGCGGCTTCGTGCCGACCGGTTCGCTACAGACCTTGCCCTATCGCGGCGACCATCTCGCCGCGATCGTGCCGGCCGCGCACCCGCTTGCGGCGCGCGCATCCGTCAGCTTCGTCGACACGCTCGACTACGACCAGCTCGGCCTCGCGTCGAACGCGTCGGTTAATGCGCTGATGCAGCGTATCGCGGCGGAGAAGGGCCGCGACCTGACCTACCGCACCTGCGTATCGACGATCGACGCCGCGTACCGCTTCATCGAGGCGGGGCTCGGCATCGCGGTGCTGCCGCGCGAGGCGCTCGAGCGGCGCAGCGGCGGCCCCGGCAGGCTCGCCGCGATTCCGCTCGACGATGCATGGGCCGAGCGCAGCTTCGTGATCTGCATGCGCGACCGCGCGACGCTGTCGTTGCCCGCCGCACGTCTGCTCGAGCACCTGCTCGCGACTCCCGACTAACCCTGACAGGTTTTTCCCGAATCTGCCGCGGCACCCCACGCGGCGCGGCTGTGCAGCCATCGCGCATCGCGATGGCGCCCATCGTCAATCCAGACTGTGCAGCGAGCGCGCGGCGCGGCACGCTCACGTCCGGGCTCCTCACACGACAGGATGAAGACGATGGATTCACGCGACGGACCGGACACGATCCCGGTCACGATCACCGAAGTCGGAATGCGCGACGGGCTGCAGAGCATCGCCCGCACGATGGCGACCGACGCGAAGCTGCGCTGGATCGATGCCGCGTATGCGGCCGGCGTGCGGCACATGGAAGTGGCGTCGTTCGTGCCGCCGAAGCTGCTGCCGCAGATGGCCGATGCCGATGCCGTCGTCGCGCATGCGCTGACCTATCCCGACCTGCACGTCAGCGCGCTGGTGCCGAACGAGAAGGGCGCGGAACGCGCGCTCGCATGCGGCGTGCGTCGCGTCGTCGTGCCGCTGTCGGTCAGCGCTGCGCACAGCATCGCGAACGTGCGCAAGACGCCCGACGCGATGCTCGACACGTTCGCGGCGATCTGCGCGCTCGCGCGCGGCCGCGCGGAGACGGTCGCCGGGCTGTCGACCGTGTTCGGCTGCACGCTGCAAGGCGCGGTGCCGGTCGATGACGTCGTGCGCATCGCACAGCACGCGCTCGCGGCAGGCGCGGACACCGTCGCGCTCGGCGACACGACGGGCCACGCGACGCCGCGCCAGGTCGGCGACGTGATTAACCGTGTGCGGGCGGTTGCCGGCGCACGGCTGTGTTCGCTGCATTTCCATGACACGCGCGGGCTCGGCCTCGCGAATACGGTGATCGCGCTCCAGCACGGCATCCGCGCGTTCGACGCGTCGCTCGCGGGGCTCGGCGGATGCCCGCACGCGCCGGGCGCGACCGGCAACGTGAACACCGAGGATCTCGTGTTCATGCTGCACGCGATGGGCCATGCGACCGGCATCGATCTCGCGCGGCTGATCGCGTCGCGCGACGTGCTCGCCGATGCGCTGCCCGGCGAACCGCTGTACGGCTATGTCGCACGCGCGGGCGTGCCCGATTTCATGGCCGATTTCGTGGCTGACTTCATGACCGACTTCGGGCCCGCTTCGACGCCCGTTTCCAGACCTGATTCACAGGTGACCGCATGACCGCCTCCGCTTCCACCTCCGCTGCTTCGCTGCCGCTGGCCGGCATCCGCGTCGTCGAACTGTCGCACATGGTGATGGGCCCGACCTGCGGGATGATCCTCGCCGACCTCGGCGCCGACGTGATCAAGGTCGAGCCGCCGCGCGGCGACAGCACGCGCCGTCTGCTCGGCACCGGCGCGGGTTTCTTCCGCACTTTCAACCGCAACAAGAAAAGCGTCGCGCTCGACGTCGACACGCCCGACGGGCTCGCCGCGCTGCAGCGCCTCGTCGATCGCGCGGACGTGTTCGTCGAGAACTTCAAGCCGGGCCGTATGGCATCGCTCGGGCTCGACTATGCGACGCTCAGGCAACGCAATCCGCGCATCGTCTACGTGTCGCACAAAGGGTTTCTCGACGGCCCGTACCAGCACCGGCTCGCGCTCGACGAAGTCGTGCAGATGATGGCCGGGCTCGCGTACATGACGGGCCCGGTCGGCCGGCCGCTGCGCGCGGGCAGTTCCGTCAACGACATCATGGGCGGGATGTTCGGCGCGATCGGCGTGCTTGCCGCGCTGTTCGAGCGACAGGCCACGGGGCAGGGCAAGGAAGTGCAGAGCGCGCTGTTCGAGAACTGCGTGCTGCTGTCCGCGCAGCATATGCAGCAGTATGCGGCGACCGGCGTGCCGGCCGCGCCGATGCCGGAGCGGATCAGCGCGTGGGCCGTCTACGATGTGTTCGAGCTGGCGGACGGCGAGCAGATGTTCGTCGCGGCGACGGGCGATGCGCAATGGCGCGCGCTGTGCACGATCCTCGGCCGCGACGACCTGCTGGCCGACCCCGCGCTCGCCACCAACAACGACCGCGTGCTCGCGCGGCCGCGGCTGCTCGCGACGCTCGGCGACACGCTGCGCACCCGGACGCGCGCGGCGCTCGTGCCGCTGTTCGAGCGGCACCACGTGCCGTTCGCGTCGATCACGAAGCCCGAGGACCTGTTCGACGATCCGCACCTGCTGGCCAGCGGCGGGCTCGCGCCGCTGACGCTCGACGACGGGTCGCAGACGCCGATGCCGCTGCT
>NZ_JAAGPL010000119.1:0-26986 GCF_017104785.1 Burkholderia sp. Ac-20353
GTGGCCGTGCTCGTGCCGCCGTTCACGTCGGACGGGCGCGATGCCGCGATCGTTCAGTTCCCGGGCGGCTATATCGCCGAGATCCACGCGAGCGCGTCGAAATGAAATCCGAGGACACGATCCTTGCCGCGATCGCCGGCTTCGTCGATACGTTGAGTTTCGTCTCGCTGTTCGGGCTGTTCACCGCGCATGTGACGGGCAACTTCGTGCTGATCGGCGCCGGCATCGCGGGCTTCGGCCAGGGCATCTTCCTGAAGCTGATCGTGTTCCCGGCGTTTGTCGGTGGCGTGGTGTTCAGCAGCCTGCTGGTGCGCTCGCTGTCCGATCGGTATGCCCGCCAGGGCGCGCGCGTGCTGAATGCGGTACAGGCCGCGCTGATGCTCGGGTTTTGCGTGGCCGGGGTCTGGGCGACGCCGGTCAGCAGCCCCGACGGCCTGCCGGCCGTCGTCGCGGGCATCCTCGGCGCGTTCGCAATGGGCGTGCAGAACGCGCATCCGCGGCTGATCCAGCGGCCGGGCGTGCCGAATACCGTGATGACGGGCAACGTCACGCAGGCGATTCTCGACGCGGTCGACCTCGTGTCCGCGGGCACGGCCGACAGCGTGCGCGCGGCGGCGCGCGCACGATTCGGCAAGATGATGCCGGCGATCGTCGCGTTCGCGATCGGCGCGGTGGCCGGTGCGCTGGGCTTCCGTCACATCGGCTTCTGGGCGCTGCTCGCGCCGGCATGCGCGCTCGCGTGGCTCGCGGCCGTCACCGGCGAGTACGAGCGTGCGGCTACGGCGGGGCGCACATGATCCGGCGGGGCAGGGAAGGGCGCTTCGCGCGCGTCCAGTGTATGGACGGCGCGGTCACGCACAATCAGAGGTTGGCACAGGCGAGGAAAACCATGGTGTCCACCACAATGCGCAGCCGTCGTTTCGGCACGGCTGCGCGCATGTCGGTTGCCGCTGCGCTCGTGTTCACGGGCGTCGACGTGGCGTGCGCAGATACGACTGCCGCATCGACAGCGGCATCGACTGCTGCATCGACTGCTGCATCGACCTCTGCATCGACTGCCGTATCGACCGCTGCATCAACCGCCGCATCGACCGCAGCATCACCCACCGCATCGACCGCCGCAGAGAGCGTGCCGGCCGATGCGGCCGCAGGCGGCAGCGCGCCGGCATCCACGTGCAACGCCAAGCGACCCGTCGTGTTGTTCAATCGCTGGCAGGAAGACTGGTCGGTGCTCGCGAATCCATGCGTGCCGCGCGCGCCGCTCGACGGTCTCAAGTACCTGCCGCTCGGCGGTGATCCGAAATCCTATCTGTCGCTCGGCGTAAACCTGCGCGAGCGTATCGAAAGCAACAACGCGCCGATGTTCGGCATCGGCTCCGCGCAGTCGGACACCTATCTGATCCAGCGCATCGAGGTTCATGCGGATGCGCATCTGGGCGAGCACTGGCAGTTCTTCGCACAGGTAGCGGATGCGCGCGCGTTCGGCAAGAACACGGTGACACCGGTCGACAAGAACCTGCTCGATCTCGAACAGGCGTTCGTGACCTACACCGGCGGGCTCGGCGGTGGCACGTTCAAGTTTCGCGTCGGCCGACAGCAGATGGCGTTCGACCTGCAGCGCTTCATCTCGGTACGCGACGGCCCGAACGTGCGCCAGTCGTACGACGCGGTCTGGGTCGACTACGAGTACCAGAAATGGCGCTTCATTGCATACGCGACGCAACCGGTGCAGAACCGCAACCAGTCGACATTCGACGACGTGTCGAACCGCGATCTCACGTTCAGCGGCGTGCGCTTCGAGCGGCAGTCGGTCGGGCCCGGCGACCTGTCCGGCTACTGGTCGCGCTACAACCGCAGCAACGCGCATTTCATCGATGCGAGCGGCCCCGAGCACCGCGACGTGTGGGACCTGCGCTATTCCGGCACGCACGGCCGCTTCGATTGGGATATCGAAGCGATGCTGCAGACGGGCACGGTCGGCAACGACACGATCGGCGCGTGGGCGATCGGCTCGATCGCAGGCTACAAGCTCGACCTGCCGTGGTCGCCGCACGTCGCGCTGCAGGTCGACGCAGCGTCGGGCGACCGGCATCCGCACGACGGCCGGATCGAGACCTTCAACGCGCTGTTTCCGAACGGCTATTACTTCACGCTCGCCGGCTATACGGGCTATGCGAACCTGATCCACGTGAAGCCGTCGGTCACGCTCAAGCCGTCCGCGAACCTGTCGCTGCTCGGCGCGCTCGGCTTCCAGTGGCGCGAGACGACCGGCGACGCCGTGTATCAGCAGGCGAATCAGGCCGTGCCGGGCACGGCCGGCAAGGGCGGACTGTGGACGGGGATGTACGTGCAGCTGCGCGCGGACTGGACGATCGCGGCGAACCTGATCGGCTCGATCGAAGCCGTGCACTTCCAGGTGGGCGACGCAATCCGGCAGGCGGGCGGGCACAACGCCGACTATGTCGGCGTCGAGCTCAAGTACGGGTGGTAGACACCGTGGTGCCGGCCCCTGCGGCGTAGCGGCAGTCGCGACCAGCAACCCATGCGCGACGTCCCACGTCAAAGCGTGCGGACGTGGAAGCGCATCGCGCAGCAGCGCGGCGAGCCGGGCCGAGACGGCATCGCCATTCGACAACCGCCCTGCCAACGCATCACGATTGCGTACGCACGCGTGATCCGCCTTCCAAATACCTTGCGTTTGCGTAAGCCTGGCAAGCAGCGCGGCCGCTCAAGACGCGCGTTGCGTCAGCTCAAATGTCGAAATGCGGATACCCGGTTCTAGCCGGAAGCGGAACCACGAATATGAGTGGGAACCGATAACGCACAGCGACCTCGTTCTGCGAACTGCCACCCACCCGGATAGCGTGCGCAATGGCCTACGCAGCCGTCTCCCGGCACGTGAAAAACTAAACCGCATGAAAAGCGCTGCTTGAAGGCCTTACGAATTCATCAGACGTATGGCGACGCGACAGCAGGTATCGCGCCGCGTGCGCGACTGTGCCGGAGCCACCCGGCAAACAGGATGCGAATTGTGCAAAAGCAGGCAAGAATGTTCAAGAAATCATCATCCTGGGCGCTCATCATTCAGTCACCCGCGCATACCGTGCGGTTGGCGCATCGGACGAGGGCGGGCGGGAAGCCTGCTCATGTCGTGGATTGCCCCGTCGTTTGATGGCACGACGCGGCGCGTGTTTGCCACGGAGTTTGAGCAACGGTAACAGTCAATCAATTCTGGAAGCGACATATGGCCCGGAACGTGCAGCCGGCTGCGTCACCCGTAGCCGGCAAGGATTCCCTCGGCTGCCAGTCGAATACCTTCGCGCAAGACTTCGAACGGCAGACAGAGTCGTTCCACTTCTACCGAAAGGCGACACACGACGCGCGATTGTCGCGCGTGACGACGCCCGCGTGCGATCGCGGCGTGCTTGTCGGAATCTCGCTCACCCATGGCCATCGCCGTGCGATCTTTCGCGGACGGCATGCAGCGACGCACGATTTCGCAGTCGATTCAATCTATGTGCGCGACTTTTCCGAAGAGTATCGCGCGGATCTCCACGCGAATTTCGACTTCGTGCTCGTCGAGATCCCGCTTGCAGTCTTGACTGACTTGACCGGACAGCGCGAGGTTCGCGGTATCACACCCGCGGTTGCGCATCATGATCGCCTGTTGGGCCAGATTGGCCGAACGCTCGCGCTCGCGCTGGCTTCCGAGGACGATACGATGCCGTTGTTGCTCGACCATCTCGGCCTTGCGATCGGTACGCACCTGCTTCACACATTCGGGCAATGGCCACGCGGAAGCAGCCCGCGCCACTCGGTGCTATCCGCGTTGCACGAGGCACGCGCGAAAGACATGCTGATGGCCGGCGTGCGCTCGATCGACGAGATTGCAACTGCATGCGGGCTCTCGCGCAGCTATTTCATCAAGGCCTTCAGGGGAGCCACGCAGACCACACCGCACCAGTGGCTGCTCGAACAGCGTGTCGCCTCCGCGAAGGAACTGCTGTTGCGCAGCGATTGGACGCTCGAGCGAATTGCGCTGCACTGCGGTTTCTCGAGCCAGAGTCACTTCACGCAAGCGTTCGCGAAGTTGACCGGCACGCCGCCGGGCGCGTGGCGCCGGCGGGCCGACACAGACATCACGAAGCGTTGAGGCCAACGAGCTATCGTCCGTCGGCACGCAGAAAGTTCAGCACCGCATCGACGGCTGCCGCGCCTTCGATCGCGCTGACGAGGGTCGGACGCAAGTTCGCGCACCGCACGTCGCCGATTGCGAACACGCCAGGCTGTGAGCTTTCGAACGGTGCAGCGCGCATCGAGCCGCGCGCCGATCTTCCGGTGAGCACGAAGCCCCCGGGATTGACGTCGATTGCGCCATCGAGCCACTCCGTATTCGCTCGCATCCGGATCTGCGCGACGTGGCGATTGTAATCGGGACGCAGCGTCGAATTGACGATGACCGAGTGCGTGCGAAGCGAGTCGCCGCCGCGCGATTTGAGGACGAAAGGATAGCTGGCGCAATCGAGGCGCACATACACGCCATGCACGGTCAAGTGCGGACCGATCCGATGCGCGAATTGTGGCGTGAGCGGTTCCGGTTCGCTGTCAATGCCGTAAGGAAGCTGACCATCGACCCATACCGTGTCGAGACCGTGCGCGATCGCTTGCGCGGCGGCGACGAAGCCGGCGAATCCGGTACCGACGATCGCGAGGTCGTAGTCGTGGTGCCACGACAGCGGCACGGTCGTGCGTCGCCAGGACGAGGTGCGCAAAACCGGATTGGCCGCGCGGGCGAACGCGCGCAGGCGGCGCTGCACGAACGTTCGGATGAGAAAGCCGCATATATCGGGATCGTTGCGCAGCAGGCGCTTCAGCATCTTGCGCCCGATCCGCAGCAGGCGGCTTGCGCGCGCGACGACAATCGTCGTCGTTGAACCCGTATTGACCAGCAGATCGAGTTCGCCGCTGAATGCGTGCGTGCCGATCGGAACGCCGGGATACGGGTCATACTCGCGCAGCGCGCCGTCGAGGACCACGTACATCGCGTCGCTGCGAATGCCCTGTTCGCTCAATGGCGTGCCGGCTGGCACGTCACCGATCGTCCCGTATGGCTGTGCGCGCGCGATTCGGTCGTTCGACATCCGGGTCGCGTGACTGTCGAACGATTGGTCCAGACACCGCAGCACGTTCTGGAGTGAATCCATGATGGAATTGGCTGCTTTCAATACGCTAACGGCTGAGTGAAGCGTTCAATCTAACGTGCGCGGCAGGCGGCGTCTTGCTTGTATGACGGAATTTTGGCGGAAAGTCTGCTTTACGCAAAAGGCGTGCAGGCCGAGTGCATGGCAAAGCCACGCGATGTTTCTGAAATGAGTACTACTTTGTTCTATCGATATCATGGCCGTGCGCCTAAGCTTGCGTGTGACAGTGGTTCCGGACGATGTGCTCATCGGAAATCGACAAGCATGCGGGTGGGAGAAGTTCTGACAAACACGGAGCCAGGTGATGAACGTGACGGAATCAATGCCCGCGAGCATCCGGGCTGCGTTCGACGGCGCGTCGATCGAGTCGCTCGACGCGTCAACCGAATTGCATGGCTTCGCGGATTTGACTCGAGTGCGTTATGGTGCCCCGGACTTCGGCGCGGTCGCGCTGGCGGTGTTGCCGGATCAGTACTTGATCGGGATGTCGCTGATTGACACGCACCGCGAGCCATCGAAGGAGGCAGGGCGGCAGTTGGTACGAGCGGGCGTGTGGATCACGCGCGGTGGCGAATGCTACCAGGTGCGGTTGTTGAAGCCGTTCGACCTGCTGTTCGCGTACCTGCCGCAACGCGCGTTGCTCGAGTCGGCGCGTACGACGGGGCGACGCGAGGTTCGCGATCTCGATTGTCCCGGCGGCAAGGCCGACGCGGTCCTGCAATGCCTGTCGAGCGGGCTGCTGACGGCGGCCGCCGGCGACGGGCCAGCCAGTCGGACGGTTGCCGCGCACCTTGCGTATGCCATCCAGCTTCATGTCGTGCAGCGTTACGGTACCACCGCGCGCGCTTTGCCGGCGCACGGGATGCTGGCCGGATGGCAGGTCGAGCGCGCGAAGGCGCTTCTTGTGCAGCACCCGGATTCCGAAATATCCATCTCGAATGTTGCGTCTGCGTGTGGGCTGTCGCGCAGCTATTTCATCAAGGCGTTCCGGCAGACGGTCGGCACGACCCCGCATCGCTGGCTGCTCGAATACAGGATCGAGCGGGTGAAGCAGTGCCTGCGTGCACGCACGGAGCCGATTGCAGATATCGCGCAGCAATTCGGGTTTGCCGATCAGTCCCATCTCACGCGGGTCTTTACCAGTATGGTGGGCATACCGCCGGCTACGTGGCGGCGAGACCGTTGCGTATAGCCTGAAGCACTGAAAAATGGGGCTCAGCGACCACGGGGTCACGACGAGGCGCCATTCAACAGCCAGCTAGGCCTTGTTCGCCCACACCGACGACGGCCGCGCCGACGCATCGCCGTCGATCGCATCAACCAGATAATCGACGAACGACGCAATCCGCGACGAAATCGCGGTGTTCCGGTAATACACCGCATGAATCGGCTGCTGGACATCGAGCGTCTGGCGCGCGAACAACTGCACGAGCCGGCCCGCGTCACGATCCGGCGTGGTCATGAAATCCGACAGGCACACGATACCCGCGCCCTCAAGCGTGAGCTGCCGCAGCGTCTCGCCGCTCGACGACCACACGTCCGGCTCGATGCGGTACGGCTCGCCGTCGGCGCCGAGGATCGGCCACACGTTCAGCGATTCCGGCTGCGTGAAGCCGAGCAGCGTGTGCTTGTCGAGATCCTCGACCTTGCGCGGCTGGCCATGCGCTTCGAGATAGGCGGGACTCGCCAAAATGCGCATCCGGCTGTTGCCGATGTGCCGGCTGTGCAGCGTCGAATCCTTGAGTCGGCCGATCCGGATCGCGACGTCGGTGCGCCGTTCCAGCAAGTCGATGATCCCTTCGTTGCTGTTCAGCTCCAGTTCGACCTTCGGGAACCGTTCGCGGTAGCCGCGCACGAGCGGCACGATCACATGCAGCATGAACGGTGTCGCGGCGTCGACGCGCAGCCGCCCCGACGGCATCTCGCGCCGTGCGAGCATCTGCTCCTCCGCGTTCTCGACCGATTCGATGATCGCGCGGGCATTCTGCAGGAACGCGCGGCCTTCTTCGGTCAGTTCGAGCCGGCGCGTGGTCCGGCGCAGCAGCGTGGTCTTCAGCTTCTCCTCGAGCCGCGCAAGCGTGCGGCTCGTAGCCGACACGGTGAGGTCGAGTTGCTGCGCGGCGGCGGTGATCGAACCGGTGTCGACCACGGCGGCAAAGGCCTGGAGTTCGTCGAGCGTGATCTTCATTGTTGATCTGAAATCAAAACAATTTGGTTTATAGACGCGTTTTTCCACAAAAGTAAAGGCGGCACACTGCGTTCCATCGTCACCGGACCCAGGAACGCCCATCATGCCACTCGCCCTGCTGGCGCTGACCATCAGCGCCTTTGCCATCGGCACCACCGAATTCGTGATCGTCGGGCTGATCCCGACGATCGGCGCCGACCTCGGCGTCAGCCTGCCATCTGCGGGCCTGCTCGTCAGCCTTTACGCGCTGAGTGTCGCGATCGGCGCGCCGCTGCTCACCGCGCTCACCGGCCGCGTGCCGCGCAAGACGCTGCTCGCCGCGCTGATGGCGCTCTTTACCGTCGGCAACCTCGTCGCGTGGCAGGCGCCCGGCTACGCATCGCTGATCGTCGCCCGGATCCTCACGGGCCTCGCGCACGGCGTGTTCTTCTCGGTCGGCTCGATCATCGCCACCACGCTCGTGCCGAAGGACAAGGCCGCGAGCGCGATCGCGACGATGTTCAGCGGGATGACCGTCGCGTTCGTCGCGGGCATTCCGCTCGGCACCTTCATCGGCCAGCATTTCGGCTGGCGCGCGACGTTCCTGATCGTCGCGCTGTTCGGGCTCGTCGCATTCGTCGGCGCGGTCGCGTTCGTGCCGCGCGGGCTGCCGCAAACGCCGCCCGCGCCACTCGCCCGCCAGTTCGGCGTGCTCGCGCAGCCGCGCCTGCTGCTCGTGTACGCGATGACGGCGGTCGGCTACGGCGGCTCGCTGATCGCGTTCACGTACATGGCGTCGCTGCTCGAACAGATCGCCGGCTTCACGCCGTCGCAGGTCAGCCTCGTGCTCGTCGGCTACGGCGTGTCGGTCGCGTTCGGCAACGTGTGGGGTGGCAAGCTCGCTGATCGCGTCGGCCCCGTAAAGGCGCTCAAGCAGATCTTCGTGCTGCTCGCGATCGTACTGCTTGCGCTGACTTTCACGGTTCACGTCAAGTGGCTCGCGGTGCTGACGATGCTCGCGTGGGGCGCCGTTGCATTCGGCAACGTGCCGGGCCTGCAGGTGTACGTCGTCAAGCAGGCCCGCCACTTCGCACCCGACGCCGTCGACGTCGCATCGGGCTTCAACATCGCTGCATTCAACCTTGGTGTCGCGGGCGGCTCGTCGCTCGGCGGCCTGATCGTCGCGCACGATGGCCTCGGCCATACGCCGTGGATCGCCGCGGCCGTCACGCTCGGCGCGTTCGCGCTCACCGCGCTGAGCGGCCGTCTCGACAGCCGCCATGGCCTGCCCGAACGCACGGCCGAACCCGTCGAAGTCGCGCATTGAACTCTTGATTTCGAATCAAATATTTTTGACCGGTAACGGCGTTTATTTCATCAGTCCCGAACGCCAGAATGACTCACCTGCCGACACCGTTCCACTTTCCCAGGAGCTCACGATGAGCAAGATTCCCGCATTCGGCCTCGGTACGTTCCGCCTGCAAGGCCAAATCGTCATCGACTCGGTCCGCAACGGCCTCGAACTCGGCTACCGCGCGATCGACACCGCGCAGATCTATGGCAACGAGGCTGAAGTCGGCGAAGCGATCGCCGCATCGGGCGTGCGCCGCGACGACCTGTTCCTCACGACGAAGATCTGGGTCGACAACTACGCGCCCGACAAGCTCGTGCCGAGCCTCGAAGAAAGCCTCCGGAAGCTGCGCACCGACTACGTCGACCTGACGCTGATCCACTGGCCGGCCCCCGGCAACGGCGTTGCGCTCGACACGTTCATGACCGTGCTCGCCGACGCGAAGGCGAAGGGCCTCACGCGCCGGATCGGCATCTCGAACTTCAACATCGAACTGACGAAGCAAGCGATTGCTGCAGTCGGCAAGGACGCGATCGCGACGAACCAGATCGAGCTGAGCCCGTATCTGCAGAACCGCACGCTCGCCGGGTTCCTGACGCGCGAAGGCATCCACGTGACGTCGTACATGACGCTCGCGTACGGCAAGGTGCTCGGCGACCCGGTGATCGGCGCAATCGCGCAACGCCACGACTCGACGCCGGCGCAAGTCGCGCTCGCATGGGCGCTGCAGCTCGGCTACTCGGTGATTCCGTCGTCGACGAAGCGCGAGAACCTCGCGAGCAACCTGCTCGCGCAGACGCTGCGCCTGACCGACGAAGACATCGCGCAGATCGCCGCGCTCGATCGCAACGGCCGTGAAGTCGACCCCGCCGGCCTCGCGCCGAAGTGGGACTGAACGCGCTGCCCGCCATTTGATCCGTCCGCGGCTCGCCGGCCGCGGCATCGACAGGACATCCCTCATGAACCAGGATCCGCTCTTCCAACCGTTGCAACTCGGCGCGCTGACGCTGCCGAACCGCATCGTGATGCCGCCGATGACGCGTTCGCGCGCCAGCCAGCCCGGCGACGAAGCCAACGCACTGATGGCCGCGTACTATGCGCAACGCGCGAGCGCCGGCCTGATCGTCAGCGAAGGCACGTACATCGCGCCGCTCGGCAAGGGCTACGCATGGACGCCCGGCATTCACACGGCGGCGCAGGTCGCCGGCTGGCGCAAGGTGACGGACGCCGTGCATGCCGCGCACGGCCGCATCTTCGCGCAGCTCTGGCATGTCGGCCGGCTGAGTCACACGAGCCTGCTCGGCGGCCGGCCGCCCGTGTCGTCGTCGCCGATCCAGGCGAAGGGCGTGAACGTGTTCGTCGCCGGCGACGACGGCACCACGCCGGGTTTCGTGCAGGCCTCCGAGCCGCGCGCGCTGTCGATCGACGAGATTCGCGAGATCGTCGACCAGTACCGCGCCGCCGCGCGTAACGCGATCGACGCGGGCTTCGACGGCGTCGAGCTGCACGGCGCGAACGGCTATCTCGTGAACCAGTTCATCGACTCGAACGCGAACACGCGCACCGACGCGTACGGTGGCTCGCTCGAGAACCGGCTGCGCTTCCTGCGCGAAGTCACGCTGGCGCTGATCGAGGGTACGGGCGCCGCGTCGCGCGTCGGCATTCGCGTCGCGCCGCTGACCACGCTGAACGGCTGCGTCGACGACGATCCGGAAACGACTTACCTCGCCGCTGCGAAGCTGCTCGGCGAGCTCGGCGTCGGCTACCTGCACATCGCGGAAGCCGACTGGGACGACGCGCCGCTGATGCCGGCCGAATTCAAGCGAAAGCTGCGCGCTGCGTATCCCGGGGTGCTGATCTACGCGGGCAAGTACACCGCCGAGCGCGCGCGCGAAGCGCTCGCCGCAGGCTGGGCCGACCTCGTCGCGTTTGGCCGGCCGTTCGTCGCGAACCCTGACTTGCCCGAGCGCCTGCGCATCGGTGCGCCGCTCGAACCGTACGACCGCAACACGCTGTTCGGCGGCGGCGAGCGGGGCCTGACCGACTACCCGACGCTCGCGCAGGCTGCGGCCTGAGCGGCAGGCCAGCGCACTTCGCGATTGCTCAGATTGCTCATGAGAATCGCGCGCCCGTCCTGCCTGCGTTCCCGCACCGCGCCGCTGTGCAACAGGTATCGGGAGATCCCAAACGATGAAGCCATGGCCACGACTGATGTGGCCCGGGAAAGTGGCATCCGCTGATTCGACGCTTTGACAGATACGGAGCAATTGATGAACGTAATGGAATCAATGCCCGCGAGCATCCGGGCTGCATTCGACGGCGCGTCGATCGAGTCGCTCGACGTGTCAACCGAATTGCATGGCTTCGCGGAATTGACTCGAGTGCGCTGTGGCGTACCGGACTTCGGCGCAGTCGCGCTGGCGGTGTTGCCGGATCGGTACTTGATCGGGATGTCGCTGATCGATACGGACTGCGAGGCGTCGACGGAGGCAGGGCGGCAGATGGTACGGGCGGGCGTGTGGATCACGCGCGGCGGCGAATGCTACCAGGCGAGGTTGTTGAAGCCGTTCGACCTGCTGTTTGCGTCCCTGCCGCAACGCGCGTTGCGCGAGTCGGCACGCACGACGGGGCGACGCGAGGTTCGTGATCTCGATTGTCCCGGCGGCAAGGCAGACGCGGTCCTGCAAAGCCTGTCGAGCGGGCTGCTGACGGCGGCCGCCGGCGATGGGCCCGCCAGTCGAATGGTTGCCGCGCACCTTGCCTATGCCATCCAGCTTCATGTCATTCAGCGTTACGGCACCACCGCGCGCGCTTTGCCGGCGCACGGGATGCTGGCGGGATGGCAGGTCGAGCGCGCAAAGGCGCTCCTTGTGCAGCACCCGGATTCCGAAATATCCATCTCGACAGTTGCATCTGCATGCGGGCTGTCGCGCAGCTATTTCATCAAGGCATTCCGGCAGACGGTCGGCACGACCCCGCATCGCTGGCTGCTCGAATACAGGATCGAGCGGGTGAAGCAGTGCCTGCGTGCACGCACGGAGCCGATTGCAGAGATTGCGCAGCAATTCGGTTTTGCCGATCAGTCTCATCTCACGCGGGTCTTTACCAGTCTGGTGGGCATACCGCCGGCTACGTGGCGGCGCGGGCGGTGCGAATAGTATGAGCGACCCGGCGAACATGGGGTACATCTGGGCGATGCTGGTACGCGGGAATGTGTATAATTTCATTAATCCATACACATTGTGAGATACGCCATGCGTACCAACATTGAAATCGACGACAAGTTGATGGCCGAGGCACTTGCCGCGACTGGTGTCAAAACCAAGCGGGAAGCCGTCGAGCTCGGTCTGAAGACGATCATCAGGCTCAAACAGCAAGAGCAGATTCGCCAGTTTCGCGGAAAACTCCACTGGGAAGGTGATCTCGACGCCATGAGGACCGATCGATGACGCTCGTGGATTCGAGCGTCTGGATTGACTATTTCCGTGGCAAGGTTTCGCCGGAAACCAACAAGCTTGACGCTTTGCTGGGCAAGGAGGCGCTGTTGTCTGGCGACCTGATCGTGGCAGAAGTGTTGCAGGGTTTCTCGGCTGAATCCGAATTCAATGTGGCCCGCCAGCTGATGACGACGCGCTTGAATGTTGTGTCGCTGGTCGGTACCGACAACGCCGTCCAGGCCGCACGAAATTATCGTGACTTGAGAGCACGAGGCGTAACGGTCCGCAAGACCATCGACACGCTGATCGCGACTTACTGTATTGAGAATGGCGTTTCGCTGCTGTACAGCGATCGGGACTTCGATCCATTCGTCCAATATCTGGGTCTTCGATCAGCCCTTCTGGATGACTGATCGAAGCCAGGTGACGCGTGGCGCCGCTCGCGCGACTGGCAGCAGGCCGGCGTATGGAATCCGCTGCACGAACTCCTTCTCGCGAAACTGCGCGCAGCGGATCGCCGGACCATCAGTTCAAACGATATGTCGGAGGACAAAGCATACGTCGGTGCAGCCTTTCAAACACGAGATGCCGAATTGCCGTCCATGTTGCTGACACCGGCCCGCGCTAACTATTTTCACCCTTCGGCGCTCACTTCAACACCCCTTCGGCCACCAGCACTTCGTGCGCAGCCTTGAACGCGCTCAGGCCATGCGGGATGCCCGAGTAAGCGGTTGCATGCAAAAGCGTCGCCTTGATTTCATCGACGCTCACACCGGTGTTGAGCGCACCCTTGACGTGCAGCTTGAGTTCGTTGGTATGACCGGCAGCCGTCAACATCGCGAGGTTGAGCAGGCTGCGCGTCTTGCGATCGAGCGTCTCGTCACCCCATGCCCATCCCCAGGCCCATGCAGTCGTTGCGCGCTGGAACGCCATCATGAAGGCATCGGCCTTTTCCATCGAAGCATCGACATATTCGGCGCCGAGCACTTCCCGGCGAATCGGCATGCCTTTCTGAAACAGCGCATCGTCTTCGTTCATGATTCAACTCCTCTGTT
The DNA here is from genome assembly GCF_017104785.1 of Burkholderia sp. Ac-20353. Lineage (NCBI taxonomy): Bacteria > Pseudomonadati > Pseudomonadota > Betaproteobacteria > Burkholderiales > Burkholderiaceae > Burkholderia > Burkholderia sp. Ac-20353. Next base: position 13,212 of record NZ_JAAGPL010000119.1, read on the forward strand.
GACGCAAGTGCGTCTTTAAAAGCCTGTTGCCACCGTTTGCACGAGATGGGAGAACCGGACCCGTGCGCCATTGCGCGCCGGACCGCACCGACGAGCGTCTACCCCATTCACTCCAGAGCCTCGGCGGCTGCCGGACACGTGCGGCGGGAACGCGAAGCGTCCTTCGACGCAAACAGATAGCAGGCCAGCGCAGTGACGACGAGGCCCACCATCCAGGAGACGTCAGCGCCACCGAGCACCGATGCCCAAGGGCCGTGGAAGAAACTCTCTTCCATGAACGGCACCTGGACGGCAATGCCGAACACGTAGATCGCAATCGCCCTGAAGTTGAACGATCCGTACATACCGCCGTTGGCGCTGATGATTTCCGCGACCCGATAGTGCCGGTTGTTGACGAGATAGAAGTCGATCAGATTGATCGCAATCCAGGGCGCCAGAACGATACGCATCGCGAAGATCGCGTTGAGGAAGATCGCGATGAAGTTGCTCGACGCCCACAGCGCGGTCGCGGTCGACGCCACCAGCAGCACCGTCGATACGACGACGCGAACGCTTCGGCCGGGAACCCAGTGGGGCCGGAATGTCTGCGCGGCCGTGATGAAGGACAGCACCGCGCCATACAGATTCATCCCGTTGTGGCCGATGATATTGACCAGAAAAAGAAAGATCAGAACGTAGCCGAACACGCCGGTCTGATCGCGGATCGCCTGCATCGCGTCCGTGGAGTGCCCGGTGCTGACGGCAAGCACGCCGAACAGGAACGCGAAGATCGTGCCCAGCGACGTGCCGAAGTACGTGTACGCAAAGGTCTTCGCGAATCCGGTGGAAGCCGGAAGATAGCGCGAATAATCGGACGTATAAGGGGCAAAGCTGATCTGCCATACCGCGCACAGTCCGAACATCGCGAACCAGTTGGCGAGATCGAAATGGCCTTGCTGGAAGATCCGGGCGTCGAGGCTCGGCGCCATCAGCGCGATGCCGACGACGAGTGCGCCGCCCATGAACCACGCGCCCACCTTGTTGAAGCGATGAATGAAGTGACAGCCGATCACGCCGACCAGCGTCGCGAGCACGGCGCCGATGACCGTCGCGACCGGCACGGGCACCGAAGGCGCCGCGGTATGGAGCGTCCTGCCCGCGAGGATGATGTTCGAAACGAAGAAGCCGAGGTAGATCAGCGTGGTGAATCCCACCACCAGCAGAGACCCGTATCGACCGAACTGGGCCCGGCTCTGGATCATCTGCGGCACGCCTACCAGCGGTCCTTGCGCGGACGTGAGCGCATGGAAAATCGCGCCGAAGAATTGCCCGGCCGCGATGGCGACAATCGCGCTCACCAGATCGAGGTGGAACACCAGCACCGACGTGGCGCCGGAAATCACGGCCAGCGGCGCGACATTCGTGCAGAACCACAACGTGAACAGATCGGCGGGCTTTCCATGCCGAGCGTCCGAAGCAACATACTCGATCGAGTTGCTTTCGATGGCCAGAAGGTTGTTATCGTTTTCCGGGTGTTTCATTCCGTCTCCATCTTTATTGCCCGGCCATGCCGGACCACGCGCGTTTTTGTGCGCGGCTCGGCATGGCCTCTGCGGCTTTGTATCGGTACTGCGGGTGAATACGCCCTTGCTTAACGCATCACGAACGGATCGCTGATCGGCTCGTCCGACGTGCGAAGCCACACGGACTTCGTCGTCGTGTATTCGAGCGCGGCGCTCAGGCCACCTTCGCGGCCGTGTCCGGACAGGCCGAAGCCGCCGAACGGCACGAGCGGCGAAACCGCCCGATAGGTGTTGATCCAGACGATGCCCGAGCGCACGCGCTTCGACACGCGGTGAGCGCGCGTGAGATTGGTCGTGAAAATGCCGGCTGCGAGACCATAGGCCGTGCTATTGGCTTTTTCGATCGCTTCCTGTTCGGATTCGAACGTGTCCACCGACAGCACCGGACCGAACAGTTCCGTCGTGATGCTGTCGGCATTTTCGACGCCGGTGCAGTCCAGAATCGTGGGCGCGTAGTAAAACCCGTCGCGCTCCAGCTTCTTGGCACCGGCGAGCACTTTGGCGCCTTGACGCACGGAGCTCGCGACGACCGCCTCGATGTTGCGAAGCTGCCGCTCCGTGCATAGCGGCCCGTACTCCGTCTCCATCTCGTTGGGTAAGCCCACGCGAATACGCGAAACGCGTTCGATCAGCAGCGCAAGGAACCGCTCCTTGACGGAGGCCTCGATCAGCAGACGCGAACCCGCCACGCAGCTTTGGCCGCTCGCTGCAAAAATCGCGGCGACCTGCGCATTCACCGCGCTCTGGATATCGGTATCGGCGAAGACGATGAACGGCGACTTGCCGCCGAGTTCGAGCGACACCTTCGCGAGGTTGTTGGCCGTGTTCCTGACGATATGGCGCGCAGTCTCGGGGCCGCCGGTGAAGGCGACCTTGTCCACGCCGGGGTGGCTACTCAGCACCGCACCGCATTCCGGGCCGAAGCCGGTAATGACGTTGACGACACCCGGCGGGAATCCCGCGTCGTGCACGAGGCGCGCGAACTCGAGCAACGGGCCCGGCGCTTCCTCGGATGCCTTGAGCACCACCGTGCAGCCGGCAGCGAGGGCCGGCCCGACCTTGACCGCGGACAGGAACAGCTGGCTGTTCCAGGGCACGATTGCGGCGACCACGCCGACGGGCTGCCGTTCGAGCCAGACCTGCATGTCGGGCTTGTCGACGGGGATGCTGCTGCCTTCGAGCTTGTCGGCAATGCCTGCGTAGTAGCGGTAATACTCGGCGACATAGGCGATCTGGCTCGACGTTTCCCGGATGATCTTGCCGGTATCGTTCGTTTCAATTTCAGCGAGTCGCGGCGCAGCCTGTTCGACGAGATCGGCGAGCCTGTACAGCAGCTTGCCCCGCGCCGATGCGGAAAGACCGGCCCATTGCGGATCGGTCAGCGCGCGGCCGGCCGCCGCGACCGCGCGGTTGACCTCGTCGGTGCGGGCTTCCGGCATCTGCGCCCACACCGCGCCGGTCGCCGGATTCACGCTGGCGAACGTCGCGGCGCCGGGCTCGAACCGGCCGTCGATATACAGCTGAAAATGCACATTCATGGCATCAGGACCTTATTGGAACGCGGGCATCACGTCGCGGATCATCCGTTCAAGCGAAGCCTTCTTGCGCTCGAAGCTCATGCCGGTGTCGATCCAGAACGAGTACTCGTCGAAGCCGAGCGCTTCGTAAGCCTTCAGACGCGAAATGACCTCCGCGGGCGTGCCGATGACGTTGTTCTTGCGCATTGCGTCCGGTGTATAGAACGGGTGAGCGGCGATTTCCTCGTTGCTCAGCGGCTTGATCATCCCGAGGCTGATCGGACGCTCGTTCTTGAACCACGCGCCGAAGTAGTTGTAGAACACGTTGACTTCGTCGGCGGCCCGTTGCGCGTCGTCCTCGCTGCTGGCCACATAGGTGTGACGCAGCAGCATGATCTGCGGGCGCGGCACGTTGCTGAACTTCTCGCACGCGGCGTTGAAGTGGCCGACGAGCTTCTCGACTTCCTCGTCGCCCAGGTGCAGCGGCGTGACCTGCACGTTGCAGCCGTTGGCCACCGCGAACTCGTGGCTGTTCGGGTCGCGCGCAGCCACCCAGATCGGCGGATGCGGTTGCTGCAGCGGCAGCGGCGACGAGGTCGTCGACGGGAATTTCCAGAACTCGCCTTCGTGCGCGTAATCGCCTTCCCACAGCTTCTTCACGGCCGGAATGAGTTCGCGCATGCGCTGGCCCGCGCCCCACGCATCGAGCCCCGGCATCAGGCGCTCGTATTCGAACGAGTAGGCGCCGCGCGCGATCCCGAGTTCGAGACGGCCGCCCGTGATGATGTCGGTCATCGCGGCTTCGCCGGCGAGCTTGATCGGATGCCAGAACGGCGCGATGACCGTGCCCGTGCCGAGCCGCACGCGCTTCGTCTTGTTCGCGAGATCGGCGAGGTTGATGAATGGATTGGGCGCGATCGTGAAGTCCATGCCGTGATGCTCGCCGGTCCAGACGGCGTGCATGCCGCCGCGATCGGCGATCTGGCACAGCTCGACCATCTCGTCGTACAGCTGCTTTTGGCTGGTCTGGTCGGAGACGCGCTCCATGTGAACGAAAAGCGAAAAACGCATGATGTGACCTTTCAGGAAAGAAGCGGGCGGACGGTGCCGGTGCTGTGGTCGCCGAAGTAGAGGCCGTAGCTCTTCAACTGGCTCTCCTTGCGATAGCGCCCGAGCATGCTGGCCAGTGCGCTGTCCTGGAACGCTTCGGTCTCGATGTCGTCGAGGCTCACGAATTCGCCCGCGACGGCAACTTCGTCCGGTGCGCTGCAGAGGAACGAGATGTACTGGTAGTGCGTTTCGGTATTGTTGTAGACCGAATAGATGAAGCTTGCCGATGCGTCCGGCTGGTATTGCCTGAAGATGTCGGCGAGCGCCTTGTCGGCGCCTTCGTTGCCGATCTCCTTCGCAGGCAGTGCCCACTTGTTGTCGGCAGACTTGACCATGAGCACTTTGTCGTCACGCGTGATGATCGCGCTCACGATGACCTTCGGGCCGGCGATGACTTCGGCCGACAGCTTGGCTGGCGTGAAATAGCCGCCGCGGTAGTAGCCGAGGCCCGCATACCCTGCCGAATGGAACGCCTCGACCTTGCCGATCAGGAGTGCGTGATCGCCCGCATCGATCACCGCGTGCGTCGTGCAGTCGAACCAGGCGCTGACGTCGTCGATGAGCGGATTGCGATGAGCGCTCAGGTGCCAGTCGACCTTCGCGAAGCGATCGTCGCTGGGCCGGGCAAAGGTGTTGGACAACTCCTTTTGCCCTTCGGCGAGGATATTGATCGCGAAATGGCCCGTGGTGGAAAACGTCTGGAAATTGCTCGACGTCTTCGCGATGCTCACGAGCAGCAGCGCGGGGTCCAATGACACGGACGAGAACGAATTCGCGGTGAAGCCGAGCGGCTGGCCATCTTCGCGAACCGTGGTGACGATCGTCACGCCGGTCATGAACGCGCCGAACGCATCGCGCAGCTCCCGCGTATTGATCGTGGGGGCTTCCTTGCTGGTTGCTTGGCTCATATCACACTTCCGATTTCAGGTTTTCCGCCTGTGGCTCGGTCTGCAACCAGGCACGCAGGGCGCGATTGACTTCTTCGGGCGCGGTAAGGTTCACCATGTGGCGCTCGTTTTCGATCACGACGGCCTTGCCGTGATGCGCGGCCTGCGCCATCTGCATGGCCATCTCCGGTGTCGAATTCGGGTCGTCCGACCCGGTGAGCACGAGAGCCGGGCAGGCAATTTTGTGCCAGCCGTCCGCATACACATCGTCGCCCTTCGCGAACGCCGTGTACGCCGTCGCGTAGCCCGCCAGGTCGACGGACTGCAGCCATGATTCGACCTTTTGCGCAGCGGCTTGCTGTGCTTCCTCGGCATTGAACCAGCGTCGCAGCGGCGTTTCCACGTCGATGGTCCCCGAGCGCAGTTCGGCGGCGCGTTGCAGGACGGCTTCGCGCGCCTGCTCCGTGCGTCGGTACACGCCATTCAGGACTGCCACGCGTTTGACCAGGTCAGGCCGCGTGACGGCAACGCCGGCGGCAATCAGCGAGCCCATCGAGTGGCCAGCCAGGTTGACGGAGCCGGCGTGAAGCGCCTCGATGAACTCGATCGCCCACTGTACGAACTGCTGCAGGTCGGCGTCGGTGTCGAGCGCGTCGCTCGTGCCGTGGCCCGGCATGTCGACCGAGATCACGCGGAAATCGCGCGACAAGTCGTCGATTTGCGGATACCACGCGCTTGCCTGCATGCCCACGCCGTGAATCAGGACCAGCGGTTCGCCGGCACCCTGATCGAGATAGTGGGCGACGCGATTATTGGACAGCTGCAGGGTTCTTGACGTCATTTCCGAGCTCTGCGAGATCTTTGTAGCGGTCGCCAATGCGGTGATGCGGACGGCCACCGGTTGCCGCGCCAATGGCAATGACCAGTTCGTCGGCCGCCGGTGCGTCGGGAATCGCAAACTGGAGCGTCAGATAGTGCGAGCGGCGGCCCTCGTCGTTCTTGTCCATCATCGGGATCAGCAGGGGCGAATTGGCCGGGCCGCGCGTGTTGTTGAACGCGAGGTAAGACTTCGCGCCGACGGCCGTGCGATAGGTGTTGCCGAAGTGCAGCGTGTGGATCAGCGCGGACGCATGCTCGATTTCACCGTCGAGGCCGACGATTGCACTCTTGCCGAACGCTTCGACGGCTTCGCCCGAACCGGCTTCGTCGAGGATCAGCTTGGTCAGGTGTTCGCTGAGTTGCGGCGCGAGCGCGCGAATCTCCGGCGACAGGTCCTCGACATAACCGCGGCCTGCCCACGGGTTCTTGATCACTGCGACCGCCCCGATCATCTTCAGCGGCTTTGCAGCGACCCTGTCGCCATCGACGTAGACGGTTTCGACATGGAGGACGGATTTCCGAATCAGGCTCATGGCACCTTCCTTTCGTGCGTTGATTGTGGAGTTCATTGTGGTATACCATGTTACGGCATGCCATGAGTGTTAACCCTTGCCGGAAAAATTCTCGAGAGTGGAGGTGGAAAATGACTGCGTACTGGATTGCCCACGTGACGGTGCTTGATCCCGCGAAATACAAGGACTACACGGAGATCGCGCCGCAGGCGTTCAGGAAGTTCGGCGCCGTTTTCCTGGCCCGGGGAGGCGCGTCGCAGGTTCTGGAGGGGGAGTCGTTCGAGCGCCACGTGGTGATCCGGTTTGCCGATATGCAAACGGCGCTCGCGTGCTATCACTCGCCCGAATATCAGGCGGCCAAGTCAAAGCGGGACGGGCATTGCAGAGCGCAGGTCGCGATCGTCGAGGGCTTGGGGGACTGACGACGCTGCAACGCCGTCGATATGGAAAGCGCGATGACAGTTAGGTCATAATATGGCATTCCATGTCTGCAGCCGGCTCGTGCCCGGTTGCAGGCCAAATATCCGTTTCCAGAGTGCCACCCATGCAAGACCTCAAAATCGACCGCAATGCCAAGACCTTGCGCGAGCTGACGCTCGACAAACTGCGCGGTGCGATCGTGCAAGGCTATTTCCGGCCGGGTGCGCGGCTCGTCGAGCGCACGCTGTGCGACGAGCTCGGCGTGAGCCGCACGGTGGTGCGCGAGGTGCTGCGACATCTGGAGACCGAAGGGCTGGTCGAGACCGTGTCGCGACAAGGGCCGGTGGTGGCGCGGCTCGATCCGGAGCAGGTTGGCGAGATCTATGAGTTGCGCGGCCTGCTCGAAGCCAATGCCGCGCGCGCGTGCGCCGAGGGCGCGACACCTGAAGTCGTGCGGCAGTTGCGCGAGGTCCGCGCGGTGATCGAGGAAGCGTTCGAAAAGCGGGAGCTGCCGCGCGTGCTCGAGTACACCGAACGCTTCTATGAAACGCTGTTCGAGGCGGCCGGAAAGCAGGTGTCGCTGACGGTCGTCAAGACGCTCAACGCGCGCATCAACCGGTTGCGCGCGTTGACCATCGCGATGCCGGGGCGCGGCGGCGACTCGAATACCGAGATGAACCGCTTGCTCGATGCGATCGAGCGGCGCGACGGCGACGCGGCTTCGGCGGCGTCGGCCGCACACATCAAGCGGGTTTCCGAGCTGGCGTTGCAGGCGCTCGCCCAACAGGAAGAGGCCGTGGGCGATAGCTGACGGGTTTCGCAGCGCGAGATTCGACGCGCACGGATTGACATGGAAGGCCGCCGGCACAAAACGCCGGCGGCCTTTTGTTTTGCCTGCTGATTCGACTCATGGTATTCCATAATACGTTGAGCATTGTTGTGGGCCATAAGATGGAATACCATAATCTCATCGGGTAACGCAGCGATCACGGGAGAACGCCATGGCTGAGTCGATGACCGGACAAACCGCGGAACAGGCAGGCAGCGCGCCCGGATTGCGTCGCGTGCCTGGCGCGCGCGCCCATGTGGGCGCGATTCTGGAACATCGCGACGGGCTTGTGCTCGTGGACACGGCGCAAGGTCTGCGGTTGCCGACCGGCATCAGGCTCGAGCCCGCGAGTGATCGGGCGAGCCTGCGCGGCGTGCTCGCGAAGCTCGGCCTCAACGCGCATCTCGACTTCCTCTTTGCCGTGTTCGAGGCGGGCGACGAGCAGGAGCCGGGCGTACACATCTATTACCGCGGTCGCGTGATTCACACCGGTTCGCCCTGGTTCGACGACAGCATCCGCATCGTGCCGCTCTCGCAGATCCCGTGGAACGAAATAACCGACGCCGCCGTGCGTTCGATGCTCGAACGCTATGTGCGCGAACGCAGACAGGACGCGTACGGCATCTATGTCGGCGATACGGAAGCCGGAACGGTGCAGACGCTTGCCCTTGCGCATTGAGGGCATCTACCGAAATCTGCGAGCCACGTGTGGGCTGCACTGGAGCGACGCGGCGAAGCGATGAAAAACAAGATCATGAAGCCGGCGCGGCTTGCGCCGCCGGCCCGAGTATGCGTGTTCGAATGACCGCCGTCCCGGTGGTTGCGACACCTGACCGTTTCCCTTGGAGAGAGACCATGAGCAGCAGAGGCATCCCACGTTTTGTATCGTCGCGTTTCGCATACTTCGCACCTTTGGCCGCACTCTGCGCGACGACGCTGGCCGCTGCACCGGCACCGGCCGCGGAGCCGATCGTGTTCACGAGCTGGGGCGGCACGACACAATCGTCGCAACAAAAGGATTGGGCGCAGCCATTTACGCAGGCGAGCGGCGTCAACGTGCTGATGGACGGACCGACCGACTACGGCAAGCTCAAGGCGATGGTCGACAGCGGTAACGTCAACTGGGACGTGGTGGACGTGGAGGGCGACTTCGCGTACGCGGCCGCGCAGGCTGGTCTCGTCGAGCCGATCGATTACTCGGTGGTGAAGAAAGACGAACTCGATTCGCGTTTCTCGACGACCCATGCGGTGGGAAGCTTCTATTATTCGTTCGTGCTCGGCTTCAACAAGTCGAGCTTCAAGGGCGCGCAACCGCAGTCGTGGGCCGACCTGTTCGATACGAAGAAATTCCCGGGCAAGCGGACGCTTTACAAGTGGTCCGCGCCCGGCGTACTCGAAATCGCGCTTCTGGCCGACGGCGTGCCGGCGAACAAGCTCTATCCGCTCGACCTCGACCGGGCATTCAGGAAGCTCGACACGATCAAGGGCAACATCGTGTGGTGGAGCGGCGGCGCACAATCGCAGCAACTGCTCGCGTCCGGCGAGGCGCCGATGGGCATGTTCTGGAACGGGCGCCTGCATGCGCTCGCACAGACCGGCGTACCGGTCGGCATTTCATGGAACCAGAACCTGACGGCCGCCGACATGCTCGTGATTCCCAAGGGCGCGAAGCACAAGGCCGAAGCGATGAAGTTCCTCGCGGCGGCTACGAATGCCCAGGCGCAGGCCAAATTCGCAGCGGATACAGGTTACGCGCCGATCAACGTGAAGTCGGCGGCGATGATGCCGGCCGCGGTGGCGAAAACGTTGCCGGATCAGTACAAGGACTCGCAGATCAACCTGGACATGAAGTACTGGGCCGATCACCGCGATGCAATTGCGAAGCGCTGGTATGCGTGGCAATCGAAGTAGTACGAATCGAAATCATGGCAATCGAAGCAGGCATGCGTCGACCCGGCGATGACGCAGGCTGCGCATAGCAGAAACAGGAGACATGCAGGAGACACCATGCCAAACGTTCTGAGTTCCGTCGCGCATCCACCGGCGAAGACCCCACGCCGGCGGCCCGACTGGCGCAACATCCGCTTGCTGATCCCGGCGATGTTGCTTCTCGCGATTTTCTTCTTGCTGCCCGTGCTGTCGCTGCTGTTGCGCAGCGTGCTCGAGCCCGCGCCCGGCTTGCAAAACTACGTGCAGCTGCTCGGTTCGACCACGTACCTGCGCGTGTTCGGGAACACGTTTCTGGTCGCGACCGTCGTGACGGTGGTGACCGTCGCGATCGGCTTTCCGACGGCCTGGCTGCTCGCAATCGCGCCACGAAAGCTGAGTTCGATACTGTTCTCGATCCTGCTGCTGTCCATGTGGACTAACCTGCTGGCACGTACGTTTGCGTGGATGGTCCTGCTGCAGGCGACCGGGCCGATCAACCGGATGTTGATGGCTGTCGGCATCATCAACGAGCCGCTGGCGCTGGTGAACAACCTTGTCGGTGTGACGATCGGCATGACCTACATCATGCTGCCGTTCCTCGTGATGCCGCTGCATGCGACGCTGCGCAGCATCGATCCGTCCACGCTGCGCGCTGCGGCGGTTTGCGGGGCGAGCCGCTGGCAGGCTTTCTGGCGCATCCTCGTCCCGCTCGCGATGCCTGGCATTGCTTCGGGCGCGTTGATGGTATTCGTGATGGCGCTCGGCTACTTCGTGACACCCGCGTTGCTCGGCGGCGCGCAATACATGATGCTGGCCGAACTCATCGCGCAACTCGTTCAACAACTGCTGAACTGGGGGCTTGCCGGCGCAGCCGCACTGGTGCTGCTCGCGGTGACGCTTTCGCTTTATGGGCTACAGCTGCGCTTCACGGGTGCAGCGCGTGCCGGTATGGGAGGTCGCTGACATGTTGCTGGATTTCGACCGTCTGGGTGCGTTGCGCTGGCTGTTGCTGTCAGTCGGTGGCGCGGTCACCCTGTTTCTTCTGCTCCCGATCCTGTTCATCGTCGCGCTGTCATTCGGCGATTCGCAGTGGCTGATCTTCCCGCCCCCGGGCTGGACACTGGATTGGTACCGCCAGTTGTTCACCGACGCAGGCTGGCTCGATTCGCTGATGACGAGCGCCAAGCTTGCAGTCATCGTGACCGTGCTGTCGGTGCTGATCGGCTTTCTCGCATCGCTGGCGCTGGTGCGCGGCAAGTTCCGTGGGCGCGCTGCCGTGCAGGCATTCTTCCTCACACCGATGGTGCTGCCGGTGGTCGTGCTGGCCGTGGCGCTCTATGCATTCGTGCTGCGCGTTGGCCTGGACGGCACGATGACGGGCTTCGTGATTGGCCACCTGATCATCGCGTTGCCGTTCTCGATCATTTCGATCAGCAATTCCCTGTCGAGCTTCGACACCGCACTCGAAGACGCGGCATTGATCTGCGGTGCGTCGCCGCTCGAAGTCAAGCTGCGCGTCACGATACCCGCGATCCGGCTGGGCTTGTTCGCGGCCGCGATCTTCTCGTTTCTCGCGTCATGGGACGAAGTGGTGGTATCGATCTTCATGTCGAGCCCGACCTTGCAGACGCTCCCCGTACGGATCTGGGCGACGCTGCGCCAGGACCTGACGCCTGTTGTCGCAGCCGCATCTTCGCTGCTGGTCGGATTGACGACTGTTTTGATGTTGGCGGGCGCGCTGCTGCGCCGCGCACGATAGTGAGGTGACCGAGCCATGACTTCCGCATTCCTGCAAATCCAGCGCCTGCGCAAGACCTACGACGATGTCGTCGCGATCGACCAGGTATCGCTCGATGTCCGAAAGGGCGAATTCATGACGTTCCTGGGGCCGTCGGGCTCAGGCAAGAGTACAACGCTTTATATCGTGGCCGGTTTTCAGGAGCCGACCGAGGGCCGGGTGCTGCTCGATGGCAAACCCCTCCTCTCCGTTGCGCCGAACAAACGCAATATCGGTATGGTGTTCCAGCGCTATACGCTGTTTCCGCATTTGACCGTCGGCCAGAACGTCGCATTTCCGTTACGGGTTCGCCGCCTGCCGGAATCGGACATCAGGAAGAAAGTCGAGAAGATGCTGGAGCTGGTCCATCTTTCGGAGTTCCGTGACCGCATGCCGGCGCAGTTATCCGGCGGGCAGCAGCAACGCGTGGCGATCGCACGTGCGCTCGCCTACGATCCACCGGTTCTGCTGATGGATGAACCGCTGTCGGCCCTCGACAAGAAGTTGCGCGAGGAGATCCAGCTTGAACTGCGCCGCATTCACCAGGAAACCGGCGTCACCATTCTTTACGTGACGCACGACCAGGAGGAGGCGCTGCGCCTGTCGGACCGCATTGCCGTGTTCAACAAGGGTTGCATCGAGCAATGCGGTACCGGTGAGGAACTCTATGCCAATCCCGCCTCACGTTTTGTCGCAAACTTCATCGGCAATTCCAATTTTCTGCCGGTGCGTGTCACATCGAGCAGCACAACGCAATCGAGCGCCGTGTTTCCGAGTGGCCACGAAGTGGCAACCGCGGGCAATTCCACCGTCGCCATCGGCGGAGATGGCACGTTGATGGTTCGCCCCGAGCAGATGCGCATCCGTGCGGCCAATGCGGTGCAAGGCACGGTCGGCTTGCCGGTGACCGTTCGTGACATCACGTATCTTGGCGATGCGATGCATTACTCGGTCACGACACCGTGGGAGCAGGATATATCTGTCCGGATGCCGGCCGGCGATCATCGGGACAGCGGCATTGTCGTCGGTACACATGCGCTGGTGGACTGGGACGCACGTGACGTGCGTCTGTTTGCGCAGGCATGAACCGGTAGTCGGCGATGCACGAATCATTTCCATCCCTGAAGGTCGAGCGCAGCAAGACCACGCTGAGGGAACTCGCCCTCGAGAAAATGCGCACGGCCATCCTTGACGCGCGTTTCCTGCCGGGCGATCGGCTTGTCGAGCGGACGTTGTGCGAAGAACTCGGTGTGAGCCGTACCGTCGTACGCGAGGTGTTGCGCCACCTGGAAGCCGAGGGGCTCGTCGATACGGTGCCTAACCAGGGGCCCATTGTCGCTGTGCTCGATCTCGACAGGGCCGCCGAGATCTACGAGATTCGGGGCTTGCTGGAGGGGGAGGCAGCTTCGGCGTGTGCGCGGTATGCCGATGAACGGACGATTGCGGATCTGGAAGAACTGATCGACAGAATCCGGGATGCATTCGAAAGTCAGGATTACCGCAGCGTTCGGACGCTTACCTCTTCCTTTTACGAGCGCATGTTCGTCGCAGGGAAAAAGCAGGTAGCGTGGGAAATCGTGCAGTCGCTGATGGCGCGGATCAATCGCCTGCGGGCGATGACGATTGCGTCGGACGACCGTGGTCGCCAGGCGGTTCAGGAGATGCGCCAGATTCTGTCGGCGATACGGGCCGGAAACGCGGCGGGTGCGCGTGAGGCCGCGATTGCACATGTAAGCAGGGTCGCCGACATTGCCCGAACCCTGCTGGGGGAAGGGCAGGAGCACGCGATGTGGAAACACGCTGGATGATGGCGTGGACCTGTCAATCAGGTTGACTGAACAAGGAACGATAATGGAATTTGCAAGTTCGTTAAAGGATCCGGCGCTGTTTCGCCAGCAAGCATACGTGAACGGCCAATGGCAGGCCGCAGCGAGCGGCGAAACCTTCGAAGTCCTGAACCCGGCGACGGGAGGCCTGGTCGGCACGGTGCCGGCGATGGGCGCAGCCGAGACGCGCCAGGCGATCGACGCCGCGAATGCCGCGTGGCCGGCATGGCGCAAGAAGACCGCGAAGGAACGCGCAGCGATCCTGCGCAAGTGGCACGACCTGATGATGGAAAACGCCGACGACCTCGCGCTGATCCTGACGACCGAGCAAGGCAAGTCGCTGGCCGAGGCGAAGGGCGAGATCGGCTACGCGGCGTCGTTCCTCGAGTGGTTCGCGGAAGAAGGCAAGCGCGTGTACGGCGACACGATCCCGACGCCGGCGAGCGACAAGCGCATCGTCGTGACGAAGGAAGCGATCGGCGTGTGCGCGGCGATCACGCCGTGGAACTTCCCGGCGGCGATGATCA